>JAGGZX010000083.1 GCA_021161785.1 Candidatus Woesearchaeota archaeon
ATGTTAAGCGGTCGTAACGTTTTTGATGTAAAAAGAATTCTTAACATTTAATACAAAGATTTAAAAACTTTTAGACAAACCTTTTCAAAGCATGAAACCTAATCAAGATTTTGAAAAAATGTTTTTTGAAAACGTTTTAAAAGCAAAATTCGCAAGCATTAAAGGGTTGGAAGATGTTAAGAAACAGTTAAAATCTGCTTTGCTTGCAAAGAGGCATGTCATTCTCGTAGGCCCTCCTGGTGTTGGTAAGACAACGCTTGCGAAAGAAGTTGCTAAATTACTGCCGAAGAGGGTTTTAAACGATTGTCCTTATCACTGCACTCCTGGACACGAGATCTGTCCTGAATGCTTGAAAGCTAAAAAGCAAGGTAAAAAAATTCCTACAAGGCTTTTTTCTGGAGAAGAATTGTTTGTGCGTGTTCAAGGCAGTCCAGAGCTTACTCCTGAAGACTTGATAGGAGACATTGACCCTGTTAAAGCTTTAAAGTATGGTCCTTTAAGCTTGGAAGCGTTCACTCCTGGCAAGATTTTCAAAGCTAACAATGGTGTTTTATTCTTTGACGAGCTTAACCGTTGCACTGAAAAACTTCAAAACGCGTTGTTACAAGTCTTGGAGGAAGGCAAAGTCACTATTGGTTCTTACGACGTTGACATTCCTTCAAACTTTATATTCATAGGAACAATGAACCCTGAGGATAAAAGCACTGAACCTTTAAGTGACGTTTTCCTTGACAGGTTTGACGTCATATTCATGGGTTATCCTGAAACATTGCAGTTAGAGCTTGAAATTGTTAAGGAGAAAGGGAAAACGTTACTACCTTTCAACAATGAAGCTTTATCAATAACTATTGACTTTGTGAGAAGTTTAAGGAGTTCTGACTTGTTAGAAAAAAAGCCTAGCGTCAGAGCTAGCATTGGCTTGTACGAGAGAGCTCAAGCTTATGCTTTGCTTAACAACAAGAAAGAAGCAACGCTTGAAGACGTTAACGCTGTGCTCGTGTCAGTGCTTAGCCATCGCATCAGGTTGAAACCTAGCTATAGGTATAAGTTAAAAGTTTCAGAGTTTTTAAGCAAGGAATGGAGTAAGTTTTTAGAACAGAAACAGTTAACTAGTGAGGATTTAAAAACTAGTGCGGGGCGATATCGGTAGCCAAGAATTCTCTCTTGAACATGAAAAAGGTTTAAAGCTTAAAGGTTTAGATTTACAACGAGAACAACGAGAGCGAGAACAAGCTTCACAGTCAAAGCAAACTTTAGATTTGCAAGGCTTGAAAGAATTAACAATCATTGAAGAAGCTATTGATAAAGGATTAACAAGTCTAAACCCGGAGTTAATGTTTAACAATCTGGCAACCAATTTTCAAAACGCTAAACGATTGTACGGTCCAACATTGTTAAGACTAATCACTGGTTACAACCCAGAATTTATAGAGCGCAACATTAAAGTTCCAGAGTTTAAAAAACAGTTAAGAAAGAATATTGAAGAAACTGTTCGCAACTTGGAAAGCATTGGTTTAATTGATAAAGAATTCTTTATAACAGAGAAAGCGTTTGAAGAAGTAGCTACTTTATTACTAGCAGACCTAGACTTTTTAAGCTTTAAAGGTTTCGGCGAGGTTAGTTCAAAGTATGAATCAGTTTACGGCGATGCTTCTTTAGAACGCTTAACACGTTTTAAAAAGCGTTTTAAAGACTTGGACGTGAGAGCAACGATTAGGAAAGTTTTAAAGCATGGCCGCACAGAAATAACTAAGAAGGATTTAGTGTTTAAAAAGCGTTATCAAAGAGGAGGTTTAAACATTGTTTACTGTGTTGACGCTAGTGGTAGCATGTTAGGAGACAAGATTAACGCTGCAAAGCGTGCTGGACTAACACTTGCTTTTAAAGCTATAATGGATAAAAACTTTGTTTCAATCATTGGTTTTTCTTCAGACGTTGTTGTGCAAACACCTCTAACTAATGATTTCAAGCTAATACTTGAAACAATCTTAAAATTAAAACCCAGGGGTAAGACAAGCATTGCAACAGCTATTGAGAAATCTGTTGAACTGTTAACCAATAAAAAAACTGGGAAGCACATCATTATAATAACAGACGCTATGCCAACAAGCGGTGAGAAACCAGCAGATCAAACATTAACAGCTGTGAGCAAGGCTTATGATGAAGGTATAACTGTGAGTGTTGTAGGCATTGAACTAGCTCCAGAAGCTGTTAGTCTTGCTGAAAAAATTGTTAGCATTGGCTCTGGAAGGTTTCTCGTTGCGAAAGCTAATAACTTAAATGAATTAGTAATCGCTGATTATGAATTTTTTAAAGAAGGAGCTTGATTTATGATTTCAAGGCATTTCTTCAAGTTGCAAGTCAAGCCAAGAAGCTAATTGTTTTTTAAAACTTTCATTCTTTAAAGCTTTCCAAAAGAATAGTAAAACATTAGTAAACACATCTCTACTGCTTGAATGCAGCTTCTCAGCAAGTTTTTGAGCTAAAACCTTTTTCTTTGCGAGTTTTTGATTAGCAATCCATAGTTTTAAAACCCTGTCAGGCTTTTGATACTTAGTAAATCCGTGATACTTTTCTTTCTTAGCAAGAGCAATGCCTGCTGTTAGCAATGTTGAAGCATACACCATGAACCTGTAATACTGCCAGCGCTTAATCCTGGACAAGAAAATATCTGCCTTGCTCAAAGCATCATATGCATTAGCAAGGTCTTCAGGTTTTTTATACTCTAAAGGCAGGTTGTGATCTAGCCAGAGCATGATTTCTTGCAAGTCCATGTCTACATCGTCAAAAGCGCCCAATGCTTTTAAAGCTTCACTTGTTTTGAAAACCCTGACCATTGCTAGGAATATGTCTTGCTCTCTCTCCCTAAACCCTAAGCTTTGAACAGCTTTCACAGTGATTTTTTCAGAGCTTAAAGCTTGCAAGTCTAGCAACGCTGCTCTCAAATCGCCAGCACTGTTGCGAGCTAGCAGTCTTAAAGCTTCAATGTCAAAGCTTAAACCTTCAGCATGGCAAACCCTTGCGAGAGCTTTCAAAACATGTTGCGCGTGAAGTTTTTTCAAACCCACTAGCAAGCACTTCTGCCTAAGCGTTGAAAACTTTTTATCCCAAACATCGTTAGCAGTTATGATTACTGGGAAGAAAGACTTGTCTAAAAGCTTTAACAATGCTTGCAAGCCGCCGTGGTCTTTAGAACCTGACAACCCGTCAATCTCGTCAATTAACAACAGTTTTCCTTTGTGAAAAAAGCTTTTTTGCTTCATAGCAGCGCCTAGGATCTTGTTAACATGCAACGCATCTCTAACGTCACTAGCGTTTAACTCAAACACTTCTAAGTTGTAATCACCTGCTAAAGCATAAGCTAAAGCTGTTTTGCCAACGCCTGGCGGTCCATGCAGCAATAAAGGTTTTTCTTTAAAAGCTTGTCCTGGTTTAAACTTGCTAATCCATTTCTTTGCAATGTTTACAGCTTCTTCTTGATTAACAAAATCTTTTAAGGATTTAGGCCTATACTTTACTGGGTAAGAAACCTGTCTTGCCATGCCGTTAAAGGTTTTTTAAATGTTTAAAAAGTTTTATGCTTCACAAAGCTTTTTATCATTTCATTGTTTTAATCTTTTCTAATAGTTTCTGCTTTGCCTCGTAGAGTTGTTTTAAAAACCTTTGCACAGTGTTCGGCAATAGTTCTGGCTGAGTTCTAACAATGCTAGCTGCCTTGTTTAAAGCAAACTCCCAGTCACCTTCACAAACTTCGCGCTTTTTTAACTCTAAACTTTTCACAATGCTTTCAATTTCTTGCTTTGAAAGGTTTTGCTTTTTCAAAGCCTTCCTAGCGAGTTTCCATTTGTTAAACAATTCTTCAACCCTAGAAGGTAGTTCTAAAACGTGCACGTTTAACATTTCAGCAACGCTGTCAGCTATTGCATGTTTCTTGTCTTCATAAATCTTTGCAGCTTTTCCAGCAACGAATTCTATGCGAACAACACCGTCTTGAATTTTAGAAGTTTTCAAAATTCTTAACTTCCAACAATCACTAGTTACATCTAGATGCGTTCCTGCGCAAGCTTCAACGTCAAAATCTTTGATTTCTACAATACGCAAAACTTTTCCAGGCACTGCACCTCCTTGGTAGATGCGCATTCCAAACTTTTGTTCTGCAACAGCCCTGTCTAGAAAGTACTTGTACACAGGCCTGTTTTCTAAAATTACTTGGTTTGCAAGCTTTTCAATCTTTTTCAACTCTTCATCTGTGATTGAGTCATAATGCGTTATGTCAAGCCTTGCCTTGGTAACGCCTTTATAAGCACCTGCTTGCCAGACATGCTTGCCTAAAACGCGCTGACAAGCACCGTTCAAGATGTGAGTTGCAGTGTGGTGTTGCGTTAATTGTTGACGCCTGTCAAAATCAATGCTGCCATAAACAAGGTCTCCCTTCTTAAAACTTAAAGCTTGGTTTGGTTCGGGTTTTAACTCGTGAACAATCCATTTTCCATGCTTGAACACGTTTAAAACTTTAACTTTAACACCTTGTTTTGTTTTTATAAAACCTTCATCATGGTCTTGACCTCCAGATGTGGGATAAAAAGCTGTTCTGTCAAGTATTAAGAAATGTTTTTCTTGATTGTCAATGTTTAGCTTTACATGTTTTAAAACTCTTGCTTCAAAGTTAACATAGTCATAGTGGTCCCAATACAAGATTTCAGTTTCAGGCAGTTGTTCTTTGTTTAACAAGTCAATGAGTTCTTGTTCCGGAACTTCTTTTCTTGCCTTTAACCTCGTCTTAGCTTTAAACGCTTCCAAAGCTTCAAAAAAGTTTGCAGGTATTTCAATCTTCACTCCTTGAAGATTTGCTTCTTCTTCAATATCTTGAGGTGTTATACCTTTAGTTGTGTAAAGTTCAAGGAGTTTTTCAGTTGTTAACTGTTTTGAAGTTTTAACTAATCTCTCAATGAACGCTTTGTTCTTCTTCCTTGTTTGGAAGTACTTGTTCTTTTCAACTTCAACGATCTTGTTCACGTGTTCGTATTCCTCAACAAACTCTGGGAATAATGGTTTCAACTCTTTAGCAATTAGTGTTATAACTTGCTGTAGTGAAATGTCAAACTTGTACTGGATGATTAGGGATAAAGCTCTTCTTAAAATCACTCGCAAATTATAGCCGCCACCAACATTGCTGGGTAATGCTCCGTCGTTAATAGCCCATAATAAAGCTCTAGCATGATCTACAATGCTGTACAATGCTTTAAGTTTTAGAATAAGTGATTCTTGCTCCTTGGTTAAGCATAAATCCTTTACTAATTGGTTAAAGCTAAGTTTTGATTCATCCTTGTTGAGCAAAGCTGCTCTTGAGTAAAAACTTGTTAATACTTGCTTGTTATTATTGAATACTTCTTGAATCCCGATTAACGCTTTAAGCTTTGCAAGAGTTTTAGGGAATACTGCTTCATAACTATTCACTTCTCCCAAGGAAAACCATGCGTTGCGCTCGTGACCCATGCCCATGTCTAAAACTTTTAGTTTTAAATCCCTAACTTGTAAAGCGTTGTTAACACTTCTTGTTTCAAACATCATGTAAACTTGATTGCCAAGTTCTAAACCTCTAGCAAAGAATTCCATGCTTGGACCTAGGTTGCCACCTCCAGCCCACGCATCTTCATGAAATTTTATCTCCTCTACAGGTATTTTTAAACCCTTAACGAGCCAGTCATAAATGTCTTGAAAGTATTGTTCTTGATCCCAGTTGTTTGCAGGCATGAAAGCATGCTGGCCGATCATTACAAAGCCAGTGTAGTGAGCTCCTGTTAACCCAACATTTTCAATATCGTTAAACCTTAAACAAGTTTGAGGCACTACTAGTTTTTCAGCAGGAGGCTGTACTTCTCCAGAAACAACGTAGGGTTGGAAATCATAAATACTTGCTTGCACGAAATCAGTGTCTGCACGCCAACGAGCAACTACGGGATAACGCTTTATCGGCTTGTAACCTTTTTCTTCAAAGATTTTTTTGAACGCGTTCCAAACATCAACGTAAGACAATTTTGCCTTTGCAGGCGTGTTGTTGATAAAACTGTAACCATTATTACAAGTTGCGTCGCCACAAACCTCTTCTTCCGGGTTTGTAGTCCAGAAAAACCTGCCGCAAACCTTGCACTGCTTTCTAACAAAGCTGTTAGCTTTCAAAACATTTACTGGGTAAAACTTTTCAGGATGCTTCGTTGTTACCTTCCTAAAACTCTCTTTTAAAGATTTAACGCTTTTAACGCTTGCAAAGCTTAAACTAAGGCTTGACCCTAAATTTTCAACAACCATGCAGTTTTAGATGTTCAGAAACATTTTTATAAGTTTTCATAAAAAACAAGTTTGCATGAGGTTAAATTTTGATTCAAGCTTTGAAAACGAACGCATACGTTCAGAGTTGAAATTCTTTCTAGAGCTAGCCATAACACTATTGTTAACGCCTATAACGTTTTTGTTAGTGGTTATTGGTAAGAAGGAATATAAAGAGCTGAACAAGCCTTACAAGATGATGGTTGAATTCTTCTTAGAAGCTAAGATCACTGCAACGCTCGTGATTTTAAACATTGTAGCATTCTTCACAGTTGTTTCACTGCAAGTGTTTAATCCAGACTTGTTTGAAATAGTAATAAACAATGCTGTTTTAAAACCTTCAACAGTGCTTGTCAAGCCTTACACGTTATTAACGCACAGTTTTTTACACGCAAACCTTGCGCACTTGTTTTGGAACATGTTCTTTTTGCTTGTTTTCGGCAGGATTTTAGAGCGCAAGATGGGTTGGAAAATGCTTATCGCTTACTTCACAGCAATGATTGTTTCAGGAATTGTTTACACAGCAATACACTTGTCAATAGGTGATGACTTACGCCTTGTAGGCGCTTCAGGAGCGATTTACGGATTAATGGCACTGGCAATGTTGTTAAACCCTTTCTACATAACATTTGCTTTGCTAATACCAATGCCTGTAATGGTCTTAGCTTGGACGTTCATTGCTAGAGAATTAGCGTTAGTTGCTATAGGCGTTCAAGACAACATTGCGCACTACGCGCACATAGCAGGTTTTTTCTCAGTGTTTGTAATGTTTTTCTTGCTGCATGATTATCGCAAACAACTCGTTAAAGGTTTCATTGTAAACATTGTGTCAGTTATTGTGTTGTTACTGTTAATGTTTTTCATTGCTCCAAAGCTCTTCCTAAACTTGTTTTAAAACCTAAACTTTTTTGAAAAGTTTTAACAAATATTTAAAATGTTTTCACTGCAAAACCTTTCTCACTTGCGGTTTTTGCAAGCTTCTCTGTAATTCCTTCTTAACCTCTAAATCCCTGTAGTAATTAATAGCTTTTAAAAAGTTGTCAATCTCTAATATTGCCCCATAAATCTGGTGTTGTTTCTCAATGCTTAGCTCTGGAGGCTTTTCTTGCAACAACTGGATTAGGTGTTGCTTCCTCTGCTCAAATATTTGTTTCAACTCCAACAAGCTCATAAACCACCTCCTTCTTAAATTTTAATTTCCTTCTTGAATTCTAATTTTTTGAATCTTGATCATTTGCTCTTGCTTTTGCTTAAGCCTTGCAATAAAGTATTCTAAACAATCCAAGCCGCAAAACTTTGCTTTCAACAACAAGCCGCTAACATTACTCTTCCATGTTAAAACATAATTCACTTCTTCACTGCCGCAAACAGTGCAGCGTTCTGTTTTCCTATTTTTAAACAATGCTTTAATATCTGAACCGTTCTCTTCAAACAATTTTTCTAGAGCTTCAACTTCTTGCTTTGAAAGCTTTGACAATGCTTTACTAGCAATCTTTACTAATGCTTGCCTGTCAAGTTTTTCATTATCCAAAGCCAAACCCATTTTTAAACGCCTACCCCAAAGTCTTAACCCTTACAAACAAAAGTTTTTAAGATTTTTTCTTAAGATTCTTTACTTCTTGTAAAAAACCATCATCAATAACTGGCTTCGTGACATCTATCAATCCTTTAAAGTGAAGGTCTTGCTTTTCCAAGCCTTGCATCACTTCTTGCTTTGTGTGAACATGCAACTTTAACGTTTTAACAACAGTGTTTGTTGCAGAACCAGTTGTTATTGTTAATGCTTCCTGTTTCTTCCTAAACTCTTCTGCTTGTTCTAGGCTTTGCGTTATCACTAATAATTCCACAGTGTCATGAGTAGCGCTTACAAACCCTATGCAATCAGCGTTTAACAACCATGAATGCTGGCATAACGCTTTTAAAGTTAATTCTTTAATATTGCTTGGCTGTAAAAAAACTGCTAAAACCTTGTCTTCTCTTTTTAAAGGCTTGAGAATTGTTAAACCTGCATTGTTTGGCATTGCAACAGCAATGATTGCGAAACTTTCTGAAAGCTTATAACTCACCCTGTGCTTAGTTTTCATTCCATCCTTGTTTTCTTTATGCTTTTCTCTATGCTTTTTCACAACACCGTAAGCTTCTAAAACTTTTAACTTCTGAATCACTGTTGACGTGCTAGTTCCAAGTTTCTTTGCAATGATTGCAGGATGCGTGTTACCCTTAGCTATTTGTTCAATGATCTGCCATTCTTGTTTTATCAATTCCATGGTTTCAGCTTTTTTTTGCTTTTTTGAATTTTCTAATTTTTAGTTTTTTTATTTTTTCTAATTTTTTGAATTTTCAATATTTAGAAATTTATACTTTTTAAATTTTTCGCTTTGCCAAACCATTTCAAAACATTACAAGCATTGAAAAACTCTGAGCTTTTAAAAAACGTTGAAAAAACAAGAAAATTCTAAAAATTCTTAAAAAACACCAAAAAACATAAAAAGGCGAAAACCTTCAAAACATTAAAAACATTGCTAAAACTAGTGTTTTAAATTTTTTTTGCTTAGTTTTAAAACCTTCAATAGGGTGTTAGGTTTAAAAACAGGTTATAAAGACAAACCGTTTTAAAACCTTTTAAAGCTTTAAAAAAGAGGTTGCTTAAAAAAGAGGTTGGGGTTGCCTAAATGAAAGTTTTAATGCTGGGATGGGAATTCCCACCTGCTTACAGTGGCGGCTTAGGCATTGCTTGTCAAGGACTTGCTAAAGGCTTAACAAGCCTAGGCGTTGAAGTAACAATCATTATACCGACAGCTCCTGAAGAATTTGAAAACCCTTACGCAAAAGTGATTATTGCAGACAAGTATGACAATATAAAAATAGCTAGGATTCCTAGCTTACTAACACCTTACGCGAGTTTTCACAGTTATAAAGTAAGGTATGAACGCTACATGGCTTCCAAGATTAGAAACAATGTAGTCTTGTATGGCAAAACATTGCTTGAAGAAGTGCAGCTTTTCAAACACAGAGTTCTAGCGCTTTATTATAACAACCTGCTGCCAGAGTTTGACGTGATCCATGCTCATGACTGGATGACATTCCCAGCTGCTGTGGCTTTAAAAAATGCTTCTAAAAAACCGTTAATAGTGCACATACACAGCACTGAACATGACCGTAGTGGAGGTTTAGGCTATAACCCTAAAGTTTTTGAACTTGAAAAGCTAGGCGTTGAAAAGTCAGACAAGGTCATAGCAGTTAGTAATTACACAAAATCCTTGATCATGAAAATGTATAACATTCCTAGCAACAAGGTTTGTGTTGTTCATAACGCGTTTGAAATGCCTTACACTGATGTGAAAGTTGAAAAACATCACAAGGTAGTGCTGTTCTTGGGTAGGTTAACGTTGCATAAAGGACCGGATTACTTTATAAGAGCTGCAAAGATTGTTTTGCAATACGTGCCTGACGCAAGGTTCATTGTTGCTGGCACTGGAGAAATGGAGCCTTACCTCATAGAACTAGCTGCAAGCCTAGGCATTGCTGGCAAAGTCTTGTTCACAGGGTTCTTGAAAGGAGCTGATGTTGCCAGGGCTTACAAAATGGCAGATGTTTACGTGTTACCATCAGTTTCTGAACCTTTCGGCATCACACCGTTAGAAGCTTTAAGCTTGGAAACACCAGTTATTATTTCAAAACAATCTGGTGTGAGCGAAGTGTTAAACCATGTTATAAAAGTAGACTTTTGGGATGTTGAAAAGCTAGCTCAAAGCATTATTGCAATACTAAAATACAAGGCACTGCACAACACGCTAAAAAAGCATGGGTGTTTAGAAGCAAGATCTTTCAACTGGGTTAAACCAGCTGAAAAGTTGTTACACGTTTATAACCAAGTACTGGGTGGTTTGAATGGTTAACACTGTGAGCTTTGTGTTCCATGCGCATCAACCTTACAGGTTGAGGCATTACAGGGTTTTCGACATTGGTAACAATCACTACTATTTTGATGAAGAAAAGAACAAGAACATCTTGCACAAGGTGCGTGACAAGTGTTACTTGCCCACAAATCAAATCTTGCTAGATCTTTTAAAAACTGTTAAGGATTTTAAAATCGCGTTTAGCATTACAGGCGTGCTTTTAGAACAATTTGAAAATTATGCTCCAGAAGTTTTGGAAAGTTTTAAACAGCTAGCAAGCACTGGAAAAGTAGAGTTTCTAGCAGAGACTTATTATCATAGCCTTGCTAGTTTGTATTCTTTTAACGAGTTTCAAGAACAAGTAGAGCTTCACAAAGAGTTGATAAAAGAATTGTTCCATCAAAAACCTAAGGTTTTTAGGAATACAGAGTTAATATACAACAACCACATTGCTTCACAAATCGCGAGCATGGGTTTTAAAACAATAATGATTGAAGGCGTTGACCGCTTTTTAGGCTGGAGAAGTCCAAACTATGTTTACAAAGCGAAAAACGTTGATGTAAAGTTGTTGCTAAAAAATTACAGGCTAAGCGATGACATTGCTTTCAGGTTCGGGCAGAAATCCTGGGTTGGGTATCCATTAACAGCTGACAAGTATAGTGATTGGATTTCCTCAAGCATTGGAGAACATGTAATACTATACATGGATTATGAAACTTTTGGAGAACATCAATGGGCAGACACAGGTATTTTTGAATTCTTAAAAGTGCTGCCTTTTGAATTAAAGCAGAGAAGCATTAACTTTGCAACTCCTTCACAAATCGCTAAAAAGCAACCAGTTGACGAGCTTGATATTAATCAAACAATTTCTTGGGCTGACACTGAACGCGACACCTCTGCCTGGACTGGGAACGACATGCAACGACAAGCACTTCAAGAACTTTACGCAATGGAATCTGCTGTGAAAGCTTGTAATGATGAAACATTGCTAAAGCATTGGAGGCTTTTACAGTTAAGCGACCATTTTTACTATATGTGCACGAAATGGTTTGCTGATGGGGATGTGCATAAATACTTTAACCCTTACAACACGCCTTACGAAGGCTTTATAGCTTTCATGAATGCTTTAAACGATTTAGCGTTAAGAGTTAGGAAGAAACTTTTAGAAGAAATTGTAAAACAGCAAGCTTTAAACGTTTCAAAACTTTCAAAAAATTCAAGCATAGAAAGCTTTAACATGCAAAGCCAAACGTTTCAAAACTTTGCATTGCAAACAAGCTTGATAACTGAGAATCCTGGATCGCTAGCTGCTGAAATGCTCTCGCTTGTTAAAACATTTTCAAGCAAGCGTTTTTCAAGCAATGCAAAGCAAGACTAAATTAATAACAATAATATTTATGATTAATTAATGTTGACCTAATAATGTTGACCTAAAAAGGAGGTGGGGTTTATGCACGACTTTATATTTGAAGATGGGACAAAAGTTTCAGATCTTGAATCATTGTTAAATGTTTTGAAGGAAAAGCCTTGGCTTTACAACAGTCACGTAAGCCTTAACCGTAATGATTTTGCAGCTTGGGTTAGGGATTGCATTGACAAAGATTTTGCAGGCGTCTTGTTTGCAACAACGAGTTATGAAGAATTCTTGCAAGCGCTTGAAAATTACTTGCAGCCAAAGCAAGGCGAGCAAGGATTAACACAAAGAACACAAAACACTGGTGTTAGCAGGGTTGGTGCTACTACCTCTAACAAAGCTTTAAGATCTGCAATAGCAAACCCTAACAAGCTCATTGAAGTGTTACGTAGAGAATCCATTTTTTATGAGAAAGAATTGATTAAAGAGTTCTTACTAGGATTGTTGTTCGGCGTGATACTTTCATTCATTGTTGCAAGAGTGGTACACCTAGTCTAGCAAGAGGTGTTTTTCAATGCCTGTTTTTGAAAACTTGTTTGAAGTTTCATGGGAAGTTGCTAACAAGGTTGGCGGTATTTACACAGTCATAGCTACAAAGACTGGTTTAATGAAGCAGATAGCTAAGAATTACTACTTGATAGGCCCTTACATTCAAAACAAGTCAAACCTAGATGCTAAGATCATGCAACCACCGCAATCATTGCAGCCAATTCTAAAAAAGTTTCAAGATGAAACAGGTGTAAAAGTTTACTATGGCAAGTGGCATGCTCCTGGAAATCCTCAAGTATTGCTTTTAGACTTTTACAGTTTTATGAAAGACCATAAAGATTTTATAAAAGCAAAGCTTTGGGAGTGGCACAAGGTTGATAGCTTGTTCTCAAGCTTTGATTTTGAAGAACCAGTGACTTGGGCTTGGACTGTTGGAATGCTAATCCAATCGTTTTCCAACTTTTACAAAGACAAAAACTTTGCAAGCAAGACAGTGGTTCACTTTCACGAATGGCTTTCAGGAGCTGGATTATTATACTTAAAACAATACTTGCCTAGTATAAAAACAGTTTTCACAACGCATGCAACAATGCTTGGGAGAACACTAGCAGGTAATGGTAGAGACTTGTTTAAAGAGTTAAAAACGAATCATTTAAACCCTGACCAGGAAGCAATTAATTACAAAGTGCAAGACAAGCACGGCGTTGAAAAAGCTTGCGCTTTAACAACGAATGTTTTAACAACTGTTTCTGAAATAACTGCTTTTGAAGTTGAAAAATTATTGTCTAGAAAGCCAGACTTGGTGCTTCCTAACGGGATAGCGATTGAAAAGTTCCCAACGCTTGAAGAAATTGCTTTAAAACATGTCACAGCCAGGGAGCGCATCAGAGAGTTCTTAACCTATTACTTTTTCCCATATTACACTTTCAAACTAGAGCACAACTTGTTAATGTTCATCTCTGGGAGATATGAGTTTTTTAACAAGGGCATAGACTTAACAATCCATGCCTTGGCAAAGCTTAACAATTACTTAAAAACGTTAAAAACGCAACGCACAATAACTGTTTTCTTCTTCATACCAATGCCTGTTAGGGGTATAAAGTTTGAAGTGTTGGAAAACAAGAATTATTACACAATAATCAGCAATTATGTTCAAGAGCATTCAAAACAGTTTTATAAAAACGTGATAACAGCGCTTGTAGCTCAGAAAAAACTAACTCCAGAAACTATTTTTGGAGACGAGTTCTTGCAAGAAATCACGAAAGACGTTTACACTTTCAAGAGACAAGGCAACCCGCCAATATCAACGCATGACATCATCAATGAAGATCAAGACTTGATTATTAAAACATTAATATCCTTAGGCCTGGACAACAAGCCTGATGATCATGTAAAAGTAGTTGTGTTTCCAGTGTACTTGACAGGTACTGACGGCTTGCTAGACTTGAAATATTATGAAGCAATCTCTGGCTTCCACTTGGGAATATTCCCTAGCTATTACGAGCCTTGGGGTTACACGCCTTTAGAATGCTTAGCAATGGGTGTTCCTTCAGTAACTACAGACACTTCTGGCTTCGGCCAGTACGCTTTAAAAATCGCTAAGTCTAAAAAGAAGTTGCAAAAAAATGGTTTGTACATCATCCAAAGAAATAACAAACAGTTTGAAGACAGTGTTAACCAATTGTTTGAAGTGTTAAAACACTACTCTTTACTAGACCACCCCACAAGGGTTAGGCTTCGCGTGTCTGCTAAAATATTTTCAAACCAATTCCAATGGAGGTATTTGATAAAACATTACAAGAAAGCATACATCTTAGCTTTAAACAAGAATTCTTAACTTTTAAAACCTTGTTTTAAAAGCTTTGAAAGCTTGAAAGGGTCATGGCTCACAATGCTTTGCTTCGCAAGCAATTCTAAAAATCCAATGTCAGACGTTTTAGAAGTTAAGCTCCCGCGATCTAAGATTCTAGCAATGACTGGGAATCCTTGCCATGAACGCATGTTTTTTAAAGGTGGTAAAAACACTGCAACGTTAAAGCTTTCAATGTTTAAATTTTTAAACACTTGAATTGTTTTAAATAATGCTTTAATAAAAGCATTGTCAAGGTTTGAATGCATTATCAAAACTTCTTTCTCCTTAGCAGGTGTTAAGCTTGGCGTTATGAACACTTTTTCATGATAAAAACCAAGGCTTAAAGCTTTATAAACAGTTTTCAAGTCTTCAAAGTAGTTTGTTTTGAATTGTTTTTCATATGCAAGTCTTGCATTGTTTAAAACTTCTGCAAACGTGTAGTGAAAATGTCTGCCCAGCAATACTTGCATATGGCCGTGAATAATGCTTGCGCCTGCACGCCACAAACAATTCCAACCAATCAACGGAAACACTGCTTTACAATCATGTTTTAAAGCTTTCACAAACCATTGCTTTGCAGTGCGAAAATAATCTTGCAATTCTTGCAGTGAAAACCTTAACGGGTCATGCTTTTTAAAAATGATTAACCCGTGATTACAATCATACTTTGCAATGTTGCTAGCAGTAACGCAATGCTTAGACTTCAACCTTCCGAAAACGTCTGCAGGTGTTAATGTTAAAGGCTTGCAAAAAACATCTTTTTGCTTGATAAGGTTTTTAACTTCTACATCCCTAGTTTTAACGCCGTGCAAAGGCCTGAGAGCTCTTAAATTGTTAAACAATGCTGACTCAAATGTTTGCTTGTTAAAAACCCTGACAATGGTTTGCTCTTCAACGTTTGCGTTTTTAAAATGTTTTTTAATCCAATCTTTCATGCTGCTTGGAGGCTTGACAAATCCTTTGCAAACGTCAAACAAGAAAATGTTTTCCAAGATTTTTCTGTGTTTAAAATTTAAACTAGAAC
>JAGGZX010000017.1 GCA_021161785.1 Candidatus Woesearchaeota archaeon
GTATTTTTGAATTGTTTTTAAATAAAAACTTTCTAAACAACTTCTATTTTTAAACCTTTAAAATGCATGTTTAAAGCGTCTTGATAAGCTTTTAAATTCTTTTTCTGACTTCCAAGTATTAAGCCTTTAATCTTAGGATTTTTAACAATCACTTGCACTGTCTTGTCATGCAATTCAATGCTTTTCGGTTTTAAAGGGCTGATCAAGTTTTTCACGAACAACACTGGGTCTGGCTTGAACTCTACGATTTTAAGCTTTTTGTTAAACATTTTTGAAAGCTTTGCAATGTTTGACTTCTCCCTGCCCAAAGCTCTGCCTAGGTGTCCTTGATCAACTATGAATAACAACTTGTCATTCAATTCAAAGCAGTCAATAACTTTCGCGCCAGTCACTGCTTCAAAAGCGAACATGTAGTTTAACAATTGAGAATTAAACTTTCTCATGCAAGACACCTAAAAACTATTTTTTAACGCCTACAACGTTTATAGTGAATGGTTTCCTACAAGCAGAGCCTAAAGCTTCATTATCCCATTCTAACTCTATAACTTCCAGTTCTTGAAGCTTTGCGTATTGTAAAATCCTGTTCTTAACAATTTCTGGACAGTTCTTAGCGATAAGCACTTTGCTAAGTTTTGAAGTTTTCAAACCTTTCAAAACACTGTTTGTGCCAATCACTAGTAATCCTTGCTTGTCAAGACTTCTCAACTCTTTAGGCGTTAAACCTTTGCTCTCTTCTTCCAATTCTAAGTCTAGTTCTTCCTCAAATTCTTCACTCAAGTCTTGTTGCTTTGTTTTGCTTTCATTGTTTTGCTCTGAAGCTTCGCTTATCGCCATTTGAAAACACCCCTCGCTTTAAACATGTTCACAACTACTTTTCTTCGCGCTTCATGACAAGCCTTGGCAAGCCAGTGCCTATGGGTATTGGCTGGTTTATCATAACGTTTTCTAAAACACTGTTCAAACTGTCAATCTCTCCTAAAACGCTTGCTTCAACGAAATGCCTTATAGGCGTTTCAAAACTAGCTCTCGCAAGCACTGAAGGCTTTTCTTTCACAATGCCATACCTTGTAACGCCTTGAACTTTACCATTAAAGCACATAGTGTCTGCAACTAGTAATATGTGCCTGACATCAACGTTTAATCCTTGTCTTTGGATAATGTCATAAACCTCGTCAACGATTGCTTGACGAGCAGCTTCAACGCCTAGGATTGACTCAACTTCTAAGATGTCATTAGTCCTTGTTCTTGAACCGTCAACAAATTCAAGGTTTAAAACTTCTTTCAAATTCGTGCCAGACGTTAATATCACGTACTCTCCTTCACGCTTCACTGGGAGCACGTACTTAATGCCTTTAACGCCGCTAACAAAAACTGTTTTCACACGCTCTCTAAGCCTGTAAAGCTGTTTTAAAGGATCCTCCCTTGTTAAAGGCTTTGCAATTATGAATTCATTATCAACTTTGAAGTCAAAGTTTTTGAAATTCTTTTTTAAAATCCTTGAGATCTTGTCCATTCTCAAGTCATAATCGCCAAGTTTTTGCTTTTTAATCTTCAACCTTAATTGTAAAGAAGCAATGTCTACAGAGATTTCTTCAATGAATTCTTCCATGTGCATGGCTTTAAGCTTTCTAGCGATCACGTCAAGATCTTTACCTTCACTGTAAGGTTTTTTGAGGTAAATAGTCATCATGGCAGTGCTTATTGACTTTCTAGCGTCTAGGATTTCTATAAGCCTTGGAAGTCCTGTTGTAACGTTCATCTCTGAAACGCCTGCAAAGTGGAACGTGTTCAAAGTCATCTGGGTGCCTGGCTCTCCAATGCTTTGAGCTGTTACTAGGCCTACACATTCTCCAGGCTCTGCCAAGCTGTTAAGGTATTGCTTCACTAACAACTCCATTGCTTTCTTCTGCTTTGACTTTGGCAAGGTTGCAAACTCTTGCAAAGCTGTTTCAAACACTTTCTTTGGCAATTTCTTTTCAAACTCTTTAAATTCAGACTTTTCAAGCATTTTTTCCTTACCAGTCATGATCCCACCAGCAACATTGATTTTTAATCAGCAAGTATTTCCTTTACGCGTTCAACGTCAACTCTTCCAGCTTCACTCTTGCTAACAGCAACTCCGTCTTCGCCAAACAAGAATTGTACAATCCTGTGATTTCCATCCCTGACTGTGAAGTCATACTCTACTTTAACGTCTTGCAAAGCACTGCTTAAACGCCTGTATAAGTAACCACTCTTCGGAGTTCTTAAAGCAGTGTCCATCAAGCTGTCACGCCCAGTCATTGACATGAAAAAGTACTCTGCAGGTTTTAAACCTTTAGCAAAGCTGTTCTCAATGAAACCGCGAGCAGCAGGCCTTAAGTCATGTTTTTTAAAACAGCTCAAGGTTCTGTGCTTGTAACCCTTGCTAATCCTGAAACCTCTAAGAGCTTGCTGGCCTACAATTGCAGACATTTGAGCAATGTTGATAATGTTACCCCTGCCTCCAGACTTTACCATTACAACTGTTGGCAGATTTTCACTAACTGTTTGATAAACAAGTTCTCCAGCAGTGTTCCTAGCCTTGTTAAGCACTTCCAAGATTTTAACTTCCAAGGTTTCAGAAAGCGTTCTGCCAGGCAGTTGTTTTAAAGAACCATCCTCGTAAGACTTTATTAACTCGTCAACTTTTTGCTTAGCTTCTTGCAACACTTGCTCAACCTTTTGCTTAGCTTCTTGGTTTAAGTCAAGGTCTGACAAGAAGATTGTAAACCCATACCTTGTAAGCACTTCAACACCCAAGTTGTAAACCTTGCCTAAAAAATCTATCATAAAGCTTGAACCATAACGCTTGTGCAAGGTTCTGAACATTAAACCTTTACCACTGCCAATGTTTTCACTGTCCATGACGCCTTTAACAAGTTTTCCGTTAACAATCTCTACTTCAGCATCTGGATGGTTTGGATCTTCTTTTGCAAGCCTAGACTTTGCTTTAAAATTGAAATCTTTCGGCAGCAAGCAAGAAAATATTTCTTTACCAGTGATAACTTCCTTGTTCGGCAATCTTGAAAAGTCTTCAAAACCAATAGCTGCTAGCAATTGCACAGCCTCGCTGCGAGGCAGTGTTAAATACCTTGTTAAGAGGTAATTACCAGTCACAGGGTCTTGAGTAGCTCCAATAATTGTCAAGCCATACCTAGGGCTTATTAATTGTGTTTGAACTTCCATCAAAACATGAGCTTCAGCAATAGCTTCTTCTGTTTGAGGAATGTGCAAGTTCATCTCGTCACCGTCAAAGTCAGCGTTGTAAGGCGTGCAAACAGCTGGGTGTAATCTTAACGTGTTTCCAGGCAAGACTTTAACCCTGTGAGCCATCATGCTAAGCCTGTGCAAAGATGGCTGCCTGTTAAACAATGCCAAGTCACCATCTATCAAATGTCTTTCAACAACATAACCTGGTTGTATCTCTTCAAGCAATTGCTCCATTGTTTCCTCAGTGATTTGTTTACGCTTACCGTCGGGCCTTACAACATAGTTAGCTCCAGGGTACTTTGTAGGACCCCTCTTCACAAACTCTTTCAAGTACTCAATATTCCACTCAGTGACGCGTTCAGGAATTGTTAAAATCTTTGCAAAGTCTTCAGGAACGCCAACCTCATTAATTTTTAATTTTGGATCAGGGCTGATCACTGTTCTAGCTGAAAAGTTTGTTCTCTTGCCAAGAAGGTTTAACCTTATCCTGCCCTCTTTGCTTTTAATCCTAGACGTTAATGTTTTTAACGGCTGGCCAGACCTGTGCCTTGCAGGCGGTATTTGAGGTATCTCATTGTCAAAGTATGTTGTTACGTGATATTGTAACAAGTCCCAAAGATCTTCAAGAATGATCTCTGGAGCTCCAGCGTTAATGTTTTCAAACAAGCGCTGGTTGATCCTAACAATGTCTCCTAGCTTGTGTGTTAAGTCGTCCTCGCTGCGCTCACCGCTTTCCAAGGTGATGCTAGGCCTAACAGTGACTGGTGGCACTGGAAGCACTGTAAGCACAGCCCATTCAGGCCTGAAAGCTTTCGGGTTAATGCCCAAGACTTCTAAATCTTCGTCAGGAATTTTTTCAAGCCTAGCTCTAATCTCAACAGGGTTTAAACGCTTATCACCCTCAATGAATGTTGAAGGTTTTTCAAGCTTTATAGGTAGTTGCTCGCTACCACAGTAAGGACACTTCTTTGCAGTGCCAGACTTTGTTGTTGCAATGATTTCCCGAATCTTTTCACGCCTAGCCATTAATCCTAGGTCTTGAGTGACCTTGTCTAGCATGGCAGTGTATTTCTTGATCTTGTCTTTAGGCAGCAAGATCCTACCGCAAACCCTGCAAGTAGTTCTTAACAAGTCATGAATGATGGGCACGAATTTTATGTGCAGCACAGGCTTTGCTAGTTCTATATATCCAAAGTGTCCTGGACACTCCTTGATACGTCCTCCGCAAGTCTTGCAAGTTAGTCCTGGATCAATAACGCCTAGCCTTACATCCATTAAGCCGCCGTCAACTGGGTAGCCTTCCCTGTCGTAAAGCTCTGGAGTCACGATTTTAGCTACTGCCATCTTTTTAATGAGCTGAGGGTTTAAAACTCCGAAGTGTATTGAGCTAACATAGTTGTCTGGCACGATTTCCATGCTTCACACCGTTTAATATTTCAGTTTCAGTTTTAGCTTGGGGTGAACGTACAAGCTTTTAAGCTCATCTAGCAGCAACTTGAAAGCATAGCTAACCTCTACAAACCTGATGTCAGCTTTATCGCCGCAGACAGGGCAGTAAACCTTGTCCTTCCTGTAATCATGAATACCTATCAAGCCGCAATTATTGCACACTGGTATAACAGTGCTGTCAGAGCTGAAACGTTCTTTTAACAACAAGCTAGCGCCATGCGCTACGAACGTGTCTTTCTCCATCTCTCCAAGGCGTAAACCACCCTCTCTAGCCTTGCCTTCAGTTGGCTGTCTTGTTAGCAATTGCACAGGACCGCGAGCTCTTGCATGCATCTTGTTAGCAACAATGTGTTTCAACCTTAAATAATACATGTCTCCAACAAAAATCCTTGCTAAGTAACGCTTACCAGTGACTGGGTCGTACATGACTTCAGAACCGTCATCTCTAAACCCAAGCTTTAACAACTCTTTTCTCAAGTCTTCAGGTTTTTCAGAGTCAAACATTGTTCCGTCAATGTAGCGGCCAGCGAGAGCTCCAACCTTGCCAGCGAGTAATTCAATAAGGTGAGCAACAGTCATTCTTGAAGGCACGCTGTGAGGGCTGAAAATGATGTCAGGTTTAATGCCGCTAGCAGTGAATGGCATGTCTTCTTCATTGTAAATCATTCCTATAACACCTTTCTGTCCATGCCTAGAAGTGAACTTGTCACCAATTTCTGGGATTTTAGGCTCTCTAACCTTTACAGCTACTAACCTGTTACCAGCTTCTGTTTCTGTAAGCACTACCATGTCTATAATGCCTTGCTCTCCATGCTTTAAAGCAACAGAAGATTCACGCCTAGACGTTCCTCCAAGCGTGTAATCTTCAATAGCGCTTAAAAACCTTGGTGGAGAAACCTTGCCAATCACAACGTCTCCTTCTTTAACAACAGCTTCTGTGAACACAATGCCGTCTTCTTCTAACAAGCGATACTCTTTCTCACTCCTATAGCCGGAAACGTCTTTGTCTGGGATGCAAATCTTGTCTGTCAAGCCGCCAGAGTAGCGTAACTCTTCAGCAAACACTGGCCTGTAATAAGTGCTACGCCCCATGCCGCGATCAATAGAGGCTTTGTTAACAATGATTGCGTCTTCAATGTTGTAACCTTCAAATGCCATTATCGCAACTACAAGGTTTTGTCCAGCAGCATGTTTTTCATAATTGCTAATGTCGTGCATGATTGTCTTAACAATAGGTTTTTGAGGATAATGTAGTAAGTGAACGTCCATGTCTAAGCGTTGGTGAAAGTTTGCCATGTAAATACCCATTGCTTGCTTCTGGTTTTTAGAGCCTTGAATCATCCTAACGCCTTGGTTGTGCTGTCCGAAAGGAACAAGGCTTGTTACAAAACCAACCATTGCTAGCGGAGCAACTTCCAAGTAGTTATGCTCAGGCGTTAACTCTTCAGCATAGAAAGCTACTAAAGCGTTTTCTTCTTCAGAAGCGTCAAGGTATTCAACAATGCCTTGGCTTACAAGGTCGTTCCAAGAGATTTCATTCTTTTCAAGTTGTTGCAAATGCCTTTCAGTAAGCAAAGGCTTGCCGTCCTTGACAAGTATTAAAGGTCTTGAAACCCTGCCTTTAGAAGTTTCAATAATGACTTGGTCGTAATCTTCATCGTATTGAATGTTTAAATCTATTGGCAAGTTTCCAAGCCTTCGCTCAGTCTTTATTTGATCTATAAACTCTTTAGCATTGTCAACAGTGCCAACATATTTTCCTGAAATATAAACCTCTGCCATTTTTAAACACCTGTTTTTAAACCAGTCCAGGTATTTAATGATTTAATGATTGTAACTGACTAGCTTGTCCTTGGCCTTGACTTGTTTCTTCAAACTTTACAAAGCTTTCAAGTTTTAAACCAGCTTTTTCAAGCACTGGCAGTATTCTAGCTTCATCAACTTGTAACGTAACCCTAGCAAGCAATGCAAGGTTTTTCCTCAAACCAATGTTAGTGCCTTCAGGCGTTTCTGTAGGGCAAAGCCTTCCAAGCTGTGTTGGGTGCAAGCTTCTAGCTTCAAAGTTTTCTTGACTGCTGCTCAAAGGACTTACAACTCTCTGCAATTGTGAAAGTGTTTGCAAGTAGTTTAAATGTTCAATCCTTTGAGAAACGCCTTTACGATCGCCAACCCAAGCACCAGTAGCCATGGAGCTGTGCAGTCTTTGCGTTAAAAGCTTTTCTCTAATGATAACTCTAATGCTTGGTATTTTACCTCTCTTCACGATGCGTTGAAAGTTGTAAAGCAAGTCTCCAATGAGTATGCGAAGGTTAACCCTGAACAAGTCTTCTAACAAGTCGCCAGCAAGTTTTAAGCGCTTGTTAGCATAATGGTCTTTATCATCCTGCTCTGTTATGCCATTGCTAACCATTAAGAACTTCTTCCAAATCTTGCATAGCTGCACTGCTTTCCAAATCCTGACGTCTGGCTTTGTTCCAATGTGTGGCAGTAAAAACCTGTCCAGTATTTCTTCAACGCGTTTAATGCGCTGCTCTTTAGGCTGTGTAAACCCTATGCGTTTAGCAATTGCATCCAAAGCTGCTTCTTGCGTTTTTATGTCTATGAATTCGTAAAGGTTTACAATCACTTCTGAAGGGTCTTGAAAACCTACAAACCTTACAACGTCTTCATCTTTTATTAACCCTAACGCTTTAATAACAAGTGCTAGCGGAATCCTTTTAAGCCTTGAGAATGATAAATAGAAAATGCCGTCACGCATCTTTTCTAACGTGTGAGGTATTCGCAAAGCATTCCTTTCAGAAAAAATTGTTCCTATAAAAGCGCTAGGACCTAGTTTTGCCTTCTCAACTGTGAATCTGTTGGGTGCTAAGTCTTCAATCATGACAACAACTTTTTCACTGCCGTTAATAATGAAGTAACCTCCAACATCATCCGGGTCTTCTCCAAGTTTTAAAAGCTCGCTCCTAGAA
>JAGGZX010000063.1 GCA_021161785.1 Candidatus Woesearchaeota archaeon
TATCCAGGATCCTCAAACGATCTTAAAAAGATATATAAGGTAGGGGCACTTATCAAAAACAAAAATTTGAAGAGAAAAACATTGCAGGAGTGAAATGTATAAAATGCGTAAAAGATTAGATTACAGCTAAGCTAAGAGATGGTGATGTATTATGATGAATGGCTGTGTTTTTTGTGACGTTGCAAAAAATAGAATAAAAACTTGGACCTTCTATGAAGATAAACTTATAAAAGCATTTTTTGACATCCATCCTGCTAACTTAGGGCATAGTCTAATAATACCAAGGAAGCATTACTCTAGCATTGTAGAAGTGCCTGATAGTGTTTTACTAAACATGTTTTCTTTGGCGAAGAAGTTAATCTTGACATATAGAGAGGTTTTAAGCATTAAAGATTTCAACATCCTTTTGTCTGAAGGGCGGGAAGCTGGTCAAGAAATCCCTCATGTACATGTTCATATCATACCTAGATTTGCAGGTGATGGAGTAGTCTTTAATTGGAAAGAAAAGAATGAATTAACAACACAATTCCCAAGACTTCAGAAAGAAATCCAAGAAAAGCTAAAATCTTTGATTCTTAAATAAAATAACTAGGTTAAGTAAAAATTTAAAAAGTTTAGGGTTTAACAATCTCGTCAAAGTATTGAGGGGTTGATGCATTTGCCAAGTGTTGAGAGAAAGATTTTTTTAGTAGTGGTTTTTGTAGAGTTAGTGTTTAGCTTGTTAATGATTGCTTGGCGTGGAACCGTGTTTTATTGTGGTGACGCTACTTATCACGAGTACATTCCTTTGTTAATGCTTGAAAACAAGGATTTAAGAGTTTTGGGCGTGGTTTGGCTTCCTTTATTGCACTTGCTTGTAGCTCCTTTCTTGCTTGTGAATTGGCTTTACAAGACTGGGTTTGCGGGAAGCATTGTTAACAGCTTAGCAACTGGTGTTACAGCAGTGTTTTTTTACAAGCTTATAGGTAAGGGTAAAATCGCATTGATTGGTGTTTTGCTGTTATTAACGAATTTGTTCATGTTAGTGTATGGTTCAACGCCTATGATGGAGCAGTTAGCAGTCATGTTTATAGTCATGGCAGCGTATTATTTAAAGCAATACCTAAGTTATTGGCGTTTAAAAGATTTTTTCAAGTTAAGCATTGCTTTGTCTTTAGGATGCCTTTCCAGGTATGAGGTCTGGGTTGTAACAGCTGTTGCATCTGCTTATGTTTTGTTAGCGAGTTTGAAGTTTAAAAAGTATTCTAGAGCTTTAATTACACCATTGTTAGGTCTTGGCATTTTAGCATGGATGGTTTGGAATTACTACTTGACAAAAGATTTTCTAGGCTTTTTACACGCAGCTATGGGGACAGGTTTTTATGCAAATGTTTATTTGAAAGGCACAACTTTAATTTACAGGTTAAAAGGGATGCTAATAGCGATAATCATTGTTTCAGGCTTTTACTTGTTTTGGACTGTTAAACATGTCTTGTCTTGCGTTAAGAAAAGGAGAGTTGTAGAAGTGTTAACAATTAGTTTGCTTTTAACACCGTTAATATTTCAAGCACTCCTCGTTATTGTAAAGATTTCTTTTGGTTGGCTTCGGTATTTCTACCTGGCAGTTCCAGGAATGATTTACAGCTCTTACAATTACCATCTTGAAAGAAAGAACAAAAAAAGAAGAGTTGAGAGAGTTGTTAAAAAATTAACACCTTTCATTATTGTAACGCTTGCAATTCAAGTTTTAGTGATGGTTCAAGGCAATGTTTACGGCTTCATGCCGAAAGTGTTATGGCAGCACAGGGGAGAGTTGAACATAATCAAGCAAGCAATCAAGAACGAAACAGTTCTTATAGGCACAGACGCTGCAGGCTGGTTTTCAGCAATGACTGGGACAAAGCCAAGCCAGATCATAGACGGTTTTGACTATGAGTTTGAAAGAGCAATGCTAGAGCCTTGGAAGCATGTAAAGTTTGTTGTTATTAAAAAAATGAAGCAAGATCCCATGCTAAAAGGTTTAAACAAGCTTTACAATGGAAATTTCTACATTTACAATTACTACTACAACAATACTTGGCGTTCAGAATTCTTAACTCATTATAAACCTGTGATTAAAACACAACACTACGAGCTTTACAGTAAAGAATTTGAGTAGTGGTTTAAGAATTGTTTTTCCAGAGCAAATGTTTATAAACAAGGCAAGATTTGTCTGTGCATGGAGCTAGACGTGCAAAGTAAGCATCAACACTTCTTGATAGATGAGAAAGCAATAGCAAGGATTCTGAACTATGCTTTTTTAAACAAGAATGACGTTGTCCTTGAAATAGGCGCTGGCACTGGTAACCTAACAGAAAAACTCTTACAAAAAGCTAAACACGTGCTAGCTATTGAAAAAGATGAAAACCTGGTAAAAGTTTTAAAAAACAAATTCAGAAACAAGAAAAACGTCACAATAATCCATGGAGATGTTTTAAAAATCAAGCTCCCAAGCTTTAACAAATGCATTTCAAACATACCATACAACATCTGCGAGCCATTAATTTGGAAGTTAGTAAGAACAAATTTTGAAATGTGCCTTTTCACAATTTCAAAAAAGTTTTACGAAAAACTCACAGCAAAGCCAAACACCAAGAATTACTGCTTGATCAGCATGATAGCCCAACACTTTTATGAAATA
>JAGGZX010000040.1 GCA_021161785.1 Candidatus Woesearchaeota archaeon
ATATAAATCTTTCGGTTTTTCATTTTATCAAAGCGAAAAGAATCAAGAAATCTCTATCATTTTGTCAAATCAACCCATTATAGAGCCCAAGAACAAAATTAAAGCCAAACCAAAAAATTTTTTAAATAATAAGCCAGATATAAAACCCAAATATCATGGGCATAATTGAATTATTAGGCAATAGTAAGGAAATTAACAAGGGAAGAATGTGAAAACCTAAAAAAGAATAAATAATTCATGTTAAAAAATGAGACAAAAAACTCAAAAATTAAAAAAATCAGAAGAAAATGTTCTTTGGTTTAAAGATTTAAATAAGAAGGACATCTCGCTTGTCGGTGGCAAAGCTGCGAATCTTGGTGAAATGTTTAACAAGTTTCCTGTTCCAAACGGTTTTTGCATAACTGTAAAGGCTTATCAATGGTTTTTGAAAGAGAACGATCTTGCAGAAAAAATATTTTCTGCTTTGAAAGGTTTAGACGTTAACAACACTGAACAACTAGGCAGGGTTAGTGGGCAAATAAATAGGTTGATAACAAGGGCTAGGATTCCTAAACAATTACAACGAGAAATCATTGAGAATTATGAAAAGCTTAAACAAGGATTTGTAGCTGTTCGTAGCAGTGCAACAGCTGAGGATTTGCCAACAGCAAGTTTTGCAGGTCAGCAAGCAACGTTTTTAAACGTGAAAGGCGTGAGAAACGTTTTAAAAGCAGTTAAGAAGTGTTGGGCTTCTCTGTTTAGCCAGAGAGCGATTTATTACAGGGTTGTAAACAATTTTGATCATACAAAAGTGTTCATTGCTGTTGTGATTCAAGAAATGGTTAATGCAGATAAAGCAGGAGTCATGTTCACAGCTAACCCTGTGAGTAAGGACAAGAACGAGTTGATAATAGAAGCTTCTTACGGCTTAGGCGAAGCAGTTGTTTCTGGCATTGTAACACCAGATTCTTACATTGTTCAAAAAAAGGGTTTAAGAATTAAAAGCAAAGTTGTTAATGAGAAAAACACTGCAATTGTTAGGGATGGAAGAACTGGTAAGAATAAAACAATAAAGGTTTCAAAAAGAAAAGCGATTTCAGAATGTTTGAGTAAAGACCAAGTTTTAAAACTAGCAAGCATTGGTTTAAGCATTGAAAAGCATTACAAGCAACCAATGGATGTTGAATGGGCTATTGACAGGGAAGGAAAAGTTTATGTTTTACAAGCTAGGCCTATCACAACGCTATAAGCTTGTGAATTGTTTTAAAGCTTTAAAGAATTTTTCAATCCTTGCTTTCGTTCTTAAAAGTTTTTCATTAGCAATGCTTAACAATTGTTTAAGAAAGGTTTCTGGCAATTCATGCGTGATTAAAACTTGTAACGCTTCACTGTCACGGATTTCAAGAACGAGCTTGTTAGTAAAACTTATCAAGCCAGAATGTTTAAAACCTGCGTCGCGAGCAATTCTTAACAAGCGTTTAGCAAATGTTAAATCTCTCACAACAACATGCAAGATAAAACCTTCCATCTTAAACCATAACAAGTTGTTCTCTTGCTTGTTTTGAAGTGCTTGGCTTAAACCTTTTTTAAAGCTTTCAAAACTTAAAGGTTCATGACTCACTAACCACCAACGCGTTAAGTGCTTCTTCCTAGTGTAATGCTCTTCTAGCAATATTAAACGCCCAGAACAACTACTAGTTGTGAAACACCAAGGTTGAGCGTTTAAAAAATCAATAAGGTCTTTAATATCTGCATCAATGCTTTGTTTTCTGCTCTTATCTTTCTTCAACAAAGATTGCTTCTTAGCCAATTCAAAATCAAAAGACGAGGCCATGAAAGATAAGAGTTAAGATTTGTTTTTAAAAGTTTTACAAGTTAAGACTTACTCAGGAATAATGAGAAATATTTATTAACACTTTTAAAACACCAAGTTTTAATGGACGCTCAAAACCAGAAAGTTTTGGGGGAGAAGGCTTTAGAACTTGCTTCTAAGCAGCGCGTGATTAGTGTTGCAGAGTTTTTTGAAAAAAACAGGCACTTATTAGGTTTTGACAACCCCAGACGTGCATTGCTAACAGTGGTTAAAGAAGCTGTTGATAACGCCTTAGATGCTTGCGAAGAAGCTGGCATACTGCCAGAAATCATTGTTGAAATCCACCAATTAGCAGAGGATCGTTACCGCGTCATTGTTGAAGACAATGGCCCAGGCATTGTGAAGCAGCAAATACCTCACATCTTCGCAAGATTGCTTTATGGTAGCAAGTTTCACAAACTTTCGCAAAGCAGAGGACAGCAAGGTATTGGTATTAGCGCTGCAGTGCTTTACGCCCAGCTAACAACTGGCAAAGCCACGAAAATCACGTCTAAAATTGCTAACGATAAAGCACATTTTTATGAGTTAATGATAGACACTGCTCATAACAAGCCGTTAATCACTGCTGAAAGCGCTGTTGAATGGTCTAAGCAACATGGCACTAGGATTGAGATGGACATTCAAGCTTCTTACATGAAAGGATTGCAAAGCGTTGATGAGTATTTAAAACAAACAGCGATTGTGAATCCTCACGCCACAATTATTTATCTAAACCCTAAGCAGGAACAGTTTATCTTTCAAAGAGTTGTTGAAGAACTTCCAAAACCTCCGAAAGAGATAAAACCTCACATCTTAGGAGTTGAGCTCGGTGCTTTGATGAAAATGTTGCAACACTCAAGTCAAAGAACGTTAAAATCCTTCCTCACAGAGAATTTTTCAAGGCTTGGAAGTAACACAGCTATAGAGATTTGTAAAGAAGCAAAGATTGACTACAATGTAAACCCGAAAACATTAACGCGTGATGATTGCGAGCGCATTTTAAAAGCTGTCAAGCATGTCAAGATCAAAGCACCGCCAACAGATTGTTTAAGCCCTATCACTGCTGAACAGCTTGAAAAAGGGTTGCGCAAAGAGATTGACGCAGAGTTTTTCACAGCAGTTTCAAGACAACCATCTGTGTATAGAGGTAACCCGTTCATTGTAGAAGTAGCTGTTGCTTATGGAGGAAATCAACCAAGTGATAAGCAAGCAAGACTTTTAAGATTCGCTAACAGGGTTCCATTGCTTTATCAACAAGGAGCTTGCGCTTTAACCAAAGCTGTTACTAGTGTTAACTGGAAGTCTTACGGGTTGCAACAACCTTCAGGATCACTCCCTGTTGGACCACTAACAATCGCTGTTCACATTGCAAGCGTTTGGGTTCCTTTTGTTTCGGAAAGCAAAGACGCTATTGCTAGCTATCCGGAAATCATTCAAGAGGTAAGGCTAGCATTACAAGAAGTTGGCAGAAGGTTGGCTTTATACATTAGAAAAAAACATCGCGTCAAAGAAGAATTAAAGAAGAGGAGTTATATTGAAAAATACATCCCTCACATTGCTGAAAGCATTGGAGAAATATTAGAGTTACAACCAGAACAAGTGCAAGTTTTAAAACAAGACTTGTTTGAAATCCTTGAAAAAACAAGGAAGCCAGTTGAAGAGTTAAAACAAGAAAACCCTGAGTTTGACGAAGAATTTGCCAAAATAGGAATTGAAGAGCCTAGCAAAGGTGAAGATCATGAAGCCAGCTAAAAAAACTCAAGATTCAAAACAAAACGTTTTACAACTCATACAGTCAAGAGTTGAAGCTATAAAACAAGCAATACTTGAAAAAAAACATCCAGAACTAGCAATACCTTTAAGGAATTTAAGCAACGTTGAGTATTCAAGCCAAGGATTTTTTGAAATAAAAGACAAAGTTAAAATAAGGCGCTTGACAGCAGCCACTGCTAAAACGTTTGCTCAAACATTGCGCATGATTGCTTTGAGCAAGCAGTTGTTAAACCAAGTTGACATAGCTACGAAGAGAGAAGTTTACTATGTGAGCAAGAACTGGGGAGATGTCAGGTTTAACGAGCAGCCAGAAAGCGATGCAGTTATGGATGACATTGAAGCAATGTTCCGCGTCAATCGTGAACAGTTAGGGTTTATTCCTGAAGAAGACGGTGCTGCAATCGTTGGAGATTTGAAAGTCATTGATAAAAACCCTTTAACTGGCGAGGAAGAAGTTATTGATTGTAAAAAAATGGGCTCTGGCGGTTGGAATATTCCAAACAGTGTTGAACGCTTACAATTTGAACCAGGCAAGGTTGACATAATACTAGCTATTGAAACAAGCAGCATGTATCAAAGGCTTGCCTATCACCGCTGGTGGAAAAAGTCGAAAGCCTTGCTTGCAAGCTTGAGAGGTGTTCCAAGCAGGGCTACGAGACGTTTTTTAAGACGTTTAAATGAAGAACACGGCATACCAGTAGTTGTTTTCACTGACGGCGACCCTTACGGATGGTTAAACATTTACAGAACTTTAAAAGTGGGTAGTGGTAATGCCGCCCATATTAACAAATACTTCTGCGTTCCAAAAGCCAGGTTTATAGGAATAACAGCTAAGGATATTATTGAATACGAACTGCCAACACACCCGTTGAAAGAGCAAGATTTTAAACGCATTGACGATGGATTGAAGAACGATCCCTTCGTAAAGCATTACAAGGAATGGCAGCAAGAATTGAAACAATTAAAAAAACTGAAGAAGCGTGCAGAACAACAAGCACTCGCTAGTAAAGGTTTAAACTACGTGATGAGCAATTACTTGCCTGAAAAGCTTAGCGATGAGAAAAAATGGTTGCCATGAATTCTTACAACGTTGACTTGCAACAATTAAAAAGCGTTATTGAAAAACAAAGGCCTAAAACTGTTTTACTGCAATTACCAGACGGTTTGAAACCTAAAGCGTTACAAATCGTTGATTTCATAAAAAGCTTTCATGATTGTGACATCTACATCTGGTCTGGTTCTTGCTTTGGAGCTTGCGATTTGCCAATCGCTTATTGCAAACAATTAAACATTGACCTAATACTTCATTTCGGACACTTTCCTTTTAAAACTGAAATATAAACGCGCGAGATTGAAAAAATTTTATAAAAGAATAAGCAGTGTTATTTGTAAATGAGCACTTCGCACATTAATGAATCAAAGTTAAAAAATCTGTTTATAAGAAATACATTAACAGGTAAAAAGGAGAAATTTGAACCGTTAAAACCGCCTTTTGTAACTTTGTATCATTGTGGTATAACACCATATGATTATTCACATATAGGACATTTGAGAGCAGAAGTTGTGGTTGATGTTTTAAGAAGAACTTTAAGATTTTTAGGTTATACAGATATTGCTATAAGTAACTTTACAAATGTTGATGACAAGATAATTAAAAGAGCTAAAGAGGAACAAATACATTGGCAAGAAATACCAAAAAGATATATAAAATACCATTTAGACGTTACTAAAAAAATTAACAATCTTCCATTTTGCGTGTATCCTAAAGTTACGGAGCATATAGAAGACATCATAAAATTTATTCAAATCTTAATCAAGAAAGGATATGCTTATATTGGTAGTACTGGAGTGTATTTTGAAGTAGATAAATATCCTTATTATGGACAACTCTCTAAAAGAAAAAATAAAGAGTTGTGGGAGCAAGAGATAGAAGTATTAAAAGATAAAAAAAGACCTTATGATTTTGCACTGTGGAAGTTTAAGAAGCCAGGAGAGCCGTATTGGAATTCGCCTTGGGGTGAAGGAAGGCCTGGCTGGCATATAGAATGTTCTACCATGTCAACGAAGTATTTAGGTAAACAAATTGATATACATTCTGGCGGGAAAGACATAACGTTTCCACATCACGAAAATGAGATAGCACAATCAGAAGCTGCGTTAGGAGTAAATCCTTGGGTCAAGTATTGGTTTCATATCGGCGTTGTTACAGTAAACGGACAAAAAATGAGTAAATCATTAAAAAATATAACAAGAGCAGGAGATGTTATTGAAGAATTCGGAGCAATGCCAGTAAGGTATTATTTAATTTCCAGTCATTACAGGAATGTGTTAGATATTTCATATTCAGACATAGAAGCAAAGAAAAAGGAATACGAAAGAATAACAGGAACTATTAAAACCCTACTCACAATTTTTGAAGATATAGAACCCTCTTATAAAATGGAAGATAGAGATAAAAACCTATTTTATGATATTATGAAATCAAGAGCTAGATTTATAACTGCTATTTTGGATGATCTAAACACAGCAAAAGCAAACTTAATACTAAACAAGGTAGATAGATTGGTAAATAGAGAAGTCTTAACCAAGCCAAACTATTCTACAGTACTGGCAGCAATAGATTTTTATTCTACTGCAAACAGGTTTTACGCAACTTGGGACGACTTGTTTAAAGGAAAATTGGAAAGCCAAGGATTAGTTCATAATTTGATAGAATTACTACTTGAAGTTAGAGGAAAGTTGCGTGAAGAAAAATACTATGAACTAGCAGATCACATAAGAGAAGAATTAAATAAATTAGGAGTTATTGTAGGTGATGATGATAAAAAAAGCAATTGGAGATTAAAATAGGTGTGTACTGACTGATCTTTCTTTTTTAGGTTTTACCAGTTTGGTAAGGTGATATACCAAACGAGGTTAGTTAACAACAAAAATTTATTTTTTCTTACGGAAGAATTCACGTGTTTCTTTATCTCTACTCAGCTTTGCAAGTTCAAGAGTTTCCTTCTCCATAAATTTTTTATAAACTTCAATTTTTTCTGGGCTTGTTTCAAATATTTTTTCTGCAGGAATATTCAGTCTTTTCCAAGCCTTGTGACCTTCCCATCCATAAACAACTCCTTTGATTCTCGCCCATACAATTGCACTTGCACACATTGGGCAAGGCTCTTGAGTAGTGTAGAGATAATATCCTTTCAAGTGATAATTCTTATTTTTTCTACATGCCTTGCTTATCACTTTTAGTTCTGCATGAGCAGTTGGGTCTTTGTCTCTCTCAACAGTTGTAACTGCTCTTGCTACGATCTTATTACCTTTAACCAGAAACGCGCCTGTCGCGTTACCATATTTCTTCGCATATTTAGCAGTATATTTGATGAGCTCCTCCATAATTTTTCTATTTGGATGCTTCATAATGGAATAAAATCTCAATGCAAGGTATATAAATTTTTTTATTTTATTCTCTAGCACGTACCATGTCAAACAAAAACTTTTGCAGAACTGTTTTTCAAAAACATTTTTTAATGCTTAAGCATTTCTTGGGTTGATGGCAAAGTTGCAAGGTGTTAAAAACAAGGGTTATGATTTGATCATTAGTGAGAAACCTTCTGCTGCTAAGCGTATCGCGTTAGCTTTGAGTGATGATAAGCCTTCAATAATCAGGATTGGCCAAGTGAGTGCTTACAAATTCACGCATAATGGTAAGCAGTTAATTGTTGTTCCTGCAGTTGGTCATCTTTACACTGTTGCTGAAAAAAATAAAAGCTTTTCTTACCCTGTTTTTGAGGTTGAGTGGAAGCCTGTTTTTGAAGTTGACAAGAAATCTTCTTACGCAAAGAAATATTGGAAAGCTATTAAATCTTTAGCACAGAATGCTAATGAATTAATCATTGCTTGCGATTATGACGTTGAAGGAGAAGTTATTGGATTTAACGCTATGCGATTCATTGCTAACAGGCAAGACGCTTCTAGGATGAAGTTTTCAACGCTTACAAAGCATGAATTAATTCAAAGTTATGAGGAGAGGAGTAAAACTATTAATTGGGGGCAAGCTATTGCTGGCGAGACTAGGCATATTTTGGATTGGTTTTACGGCATTAACTTGAGCAGGGCTTTAATGACTGCTGCTAAAAACGCTGGCAAGTTCGCTGTTTATAGCATTGGACGCGTTCAAGGACCTGCGTTAAAGCTTGTTGTTGATAGAGAGCTAGCTATAAAAAATTTCAAACCAACACCTTTCTGGGTTGTGAGCTTGTTGTTAAGGTTTAACGGTAAAGAGTTCAAAGCTTTGCATGTGAAGGAAAAATTTTTGGAAAAGCAAAAAGCTCTTAACATTGTTGAAAAAGTTAGGAATGCAAAGCCTTTTGTTAGCAATGTTGAAGAGAAAATTGTTAATGTGTTACAACCAACGCCGTTTGATTTGACAACTCTTCAAATGGAGGCTTATAAATGGCTAAGACTAACACCTGCACAGACATTAAGCATTGCTCAAGAGCTTTACCTGCAAGGATTAATATCTTACCCAAGAACGAGTTCTCAAAAGCTGCCTGCAAGCATTGGTTACAGCAAGATTTTAAATGCTTTGCAAAGCAATGGTTATGCTAATTTAACAAGATTTGCTGTTAATAAAACGCCTCGTCAAGGAAGCAAGCAAGACCCTGCACATCCAGCTATTTATCCTACAGGCTTAAAACCTGAAGGCTTGAACGCTAAGCAGTTAAAGCTTTACGAATTAATAGTTAAGCGTTTCATTGCTTGTTTCGCAAACCCTGCGAAGAAGAAAGTTGTTAAACTATTAATAAATGCTAATAATGAGTTGTTCAAAGCTGAAGGCGCAGTGATTGTTGAGAAAGGTTGGATGAATGTTTACCCTGCAAGGATTAGTGAGGAAGAACTGCCAGTTTTAAAGCTTAACACTGTATTGCATTTGGTTAAAGTCTTGTTTGAAGAAAAGCAAACCCAGCCGCCGAAAAGGTTTACACAAGCAAGCCTGGTTAAAGAACTTGAAAAGAAAGGACTAGGCACTAAAGCTACTCGCGCCCAAGTTGTTAGCACTTTGTATGATAGGGGTTACATTGTGGATGATCCTATAAAAGCTACAGAGCTCGGTATTAAAACTGTTGAGATTCTTGAAAAGCATGCTCCAGAAATTTTAGATGATGCATTAACAAGACAGTTTGAACAGGACTTGGAAGGCATAATGAATAAACAAAAAACGAAACAGGAAGTTCTTTCAAAAGCTAAAGCTTTGCTTGTTGAAACTTTAAAAAAGTTTAGGCTTCAAGAACGAGAAGTGGGTGTTGAGTTAAGCACTGCTAGAAAGCTGCATGAAGACAAGCAATTAATTATTGGCAAATGCCCAAACTGTGGTGGTGATTTAAGGATTTTGAAAAGCAAGAAGACTAAAAAGCGGTTCGTTGCTTGTAGTAATTACCCTGAATGCAAGACTATTTACCCGTTACCACAAACTGGCATGATAAAGCCTACAAACAAGGTTTGCGAGCATTGTAAAGCTCCAATAATAAAAATTGTTCGTAAAGGAAAAAAACCGTTAGAGGTTTGTGTTAATCCTGAATGTGCTTCACGAAGAGCTGATGAGAAAACCCAAGCATTGATAGACAACATTAACAACGGTGTTATAGTAAAGAAATGTCCAAGGTGCGGGGCAAAGCTTATTGTAAGGCATAGCGTTTATGGATCGTTCCTGGCTTGCAGTAATTACCCGAAGTGTAAATACACAGAGCCTTTAAACGTTAATAATTCTTGATCAAAGCAAAAAATTTTTTAAACTCAAGCATTGATTAAAGGTTTATGATCATCCCTAGAGAAGTGCTTTACCCTGTTTTATTGTTCATAGCGTTTTTGATAGTGTTGAACATTCTAGCAAGGCTTGTGAAGGGCTTGTTCAAGGTTTTCATGACGTTGAGCTTGTTGTTAGTTATTGTTCTCGGCGCAGTGTTTGTAGCTGTTTATAAGGATGCTAGGGCTATAACTCAAGGCGGTTCTGTAGTCATGGCTTTAGATCAAGATAAGAAATTGTGCGTTGCTTTCATTATTAAAGCTGGTGAAGGTAATGGTCAAGAACCTGGAGATTTGCAAGTTTTAAACGCTACTAGCATTTCAGGTTTGAAACACTTTATTGACAGTCATGAAGGTTTCAGAGCGTTCATAGTGCACAAGTCAATGTTTGAAAAGCCTAACATTTCAAGTGTTAAAGCAGTGATTGCTGGTAAAGAGTTAAGTGTTTCAGAAATCGCGAGCATTGCTTGTAGTAGTGAATTAGCAAATAGTTTGCAACAGCAAGGCTTAACGTTTTTATCCCAGCAAATGGATGATACTACTGTTAAAGCGTTAATGTTTGCGAGTGCTTATTCTAAAGCTATTGAAGAGCATGGCAATCCAGGCTTGTTCCTAGCTGAGCATATAAAGCAAGGAGATATTGACGTTTACCCTAAGTCAATGCTTTTCAAAGTTTTAAAATTCATGCCGAGAGCATTGTTTAACAAAGTAGCAGCAAAGTTTAGCAGTGAAGGTGTTAAGAACAAGTAGTTAGGTAAAACAAAAAAATTTTTGCAGAAAAATTTAAAAACGCGACTTGCAATTAACGCTTTATGAGCTTTTTTTCAAAGTTAAAGTTTTGGAAGAAGGATGACTTGCTAGGCGGCGGTCTTGACAATTTTTTAAATTCTAATGATTCGTTAAACAGTTCAAGCCCTAGCAGCTCTAGCTCTGGTTCAGATTTAGGCTTAGGTCAAGGCCAGTTTAATCAAAGCAGTCAAGGATTAGGGTTTAGCAATGCTTCAAGCAGCACTGGCGCAGGGTTTAACACTAACAGTTTTGAAGCTTTCAACCCGCAACCATTCAGCCAGAGCAATGCAATGCAAACCACTGGCAATGCTTTCGGAGTGCAAGCTTCTCAGCAGAGAGAGTTTGAGTTAATACTTGCAAAGCTTGACGCTATTAGAGCTGAATTGCAGTTAATGAATCAACGCATTGCAATGCTTGAAAAAGCTGCTAACATTGAAGAAAAGCATTACTGGTAATGTCAAAGTTTTTGACGGTGGATTATGAATGCTAAGAATCGTTATTTCTACCCAGTCATTGCTTTGGCTTTAATATTGATTGACCAATATTTAAAGCTTGCAAGCTCTCAAGGTTTTAAAATAAATCTTGGTTTTGCTAAAATCTTGTTCGTGCAAAACACTGGCATTGCTTTTGGATTGCTAACATCGCAAAACAATTTATTGATATGGGTTTACGTCATGGTTTTAGGTTTAATCTTGTTTTTTAATGACGCGTTGTTAAAAGCTTCAAGAACTGGTTTCTGGCTATTGATTGCTGGCTTGACAAGTAACGGTGTTGACAGATTGTTTTATGGGTTTGTAAGGGATTATATTGCTGTATGGAAGTGGCCAGTGTTTAACATTGCAGACGCTTGTATTAATATTGGTGCTTTAATCATTGTTTACAATTTTTTAAAGAAAAGCTTTACAAAGCAAGCTAGTGAGTGATTCATTCATGATTCATCAAGTATTGCTGCTCGTTAACAGCTATTGATTTTAATAACAAGTTTAGAAGTTCATAGTCTAAGGTTCCAAAACCACCTCTCAACAAGGCAGGATAAGACAGTGATAAGGACAAGCTGTCAGCAATGCTTTCAGGCAGTGAATCAAGGTTTTCCCTGCTAAAACCCAAGCCTTGAAAAAACGCTGCGCAAAACAAGGTTCTAGGGCCTGTAACCACTAGCTCTGGCGGGAACACAATGTCTAGTGATTGGCAAGTATTTGCTTGTTGAATGTAGCTTGAATCACTTGTTAATGTCAAGCTGTCACAAATATAAAAACCGCAACTGCAAGAATCAACAAAACTCATTAACAAGTCAGTGTTGTCATTGCTTTGCGTAACGCCTTGCAAGCTTAGTATTTGTTCAAGCGTTGGTTGTAAAATGTTTGGTACAGTTCCAGGTTGCAAGTACCAAGGCAATAATTTTATTGGAATGTTTTTAAACGTTAACACTTGCCTGTGAATGTTCTTCCTAGTTAAAGTTTTTAAAACATCTAGAACTGTGTGAGTGCTGTCAATGTATTGCTTTTTTATCATGTGAACTCTTATCGTGTCTTGATATTGGGATATTAAGTCTTCCAAGTTGTAAACAACGCTGTGATAATTGTTTTTAACATCTACAAACACTAATTTGTAATAACTTTCATGATTTTTATTGTTTAAACTTGCTTGGAAAACACTGCCTTGATCTTCATTGTTTTCATATAAATTATTATGTAAACCATTGTTTGAACTCTTGTTTGACTTGTTTAATAACAAGTAGTGATCGTTCACAACCATGAATGGCTGTGAAATTGTTAAAGCATTACTTTGATTTTCAATTTGTATTGTTAAAAAGTAGACACCTGTTTTTAAAGGTTTAAAGCTTAAAGGTTTTAAACCTTTAGCAATGTTTAAAGACTGGCTTGTTCCGTAATGCTGTGTTTGCATTAACCTGCCAGCAGTGTTGAACAATTTAAAACTTAAGCTTTGAATGTTTTCAAAACTTGTTTGTAAGTATATGTTGTTATGTTTCAAAAAGAATTTCGGTTTTGAAAATTTTTGATCTTGATTGTGTGCTTCATCAACACTTGTTTTTAAGAAAAAGTTTTTTGTTGTTTGGAATGATTGCAAGGTTTCTCCTTCAGGGCTTATCACATATCCATTCACAAGGTTTTCAAGGCTTGCAGTGTCTGTGATTATTGAGTCTTGGTTAATTATAACTCTTGACAAGTCAGTGATTCTTCCTGGTATTTTGTTAGTGTCGTTTTTTGAGTTTAAACCTGTTGCAAAGCTTGCTAGTCCAATGGTTAGTAATAATTTTGGCAATGCTTTAAACAAGCTCATTTTTCACTACACAATAGTGATTTTTAACATGTGTTGTCTTACATTATATTTAAAACTTTCCATTAAAAAACATTCACAAACAATTTGTAAACCTTTATAAATAAATGCTTACAACAAAGCTTATGGCTTCGCTCATTGCAGTGTTAAGCTCTGGAAAAGGCACTTGGGGAGAGGTTTATGAATTATTAAATATTCACGACTGGGACAAGGTGTTCCTAGTTACAAACCAGTTTGGCTTGGAAAACTTTGAGAAACGATTTAATATAAAACAAAAAATTGACGATGGAAAGATAGAGTTTGTTATTCTAGACTTCCGAAAGTCAGAGCAAGAAATTATTAACGAGTTAAAAAAAGCTTTGCAAGACAAGGTTTCAATGGATGTTGCTGTAAACTTTGCTTCAGGCACTGGCAAAGAGCACATGTGCTTGCTTTCAGCTTTGCTGCAATTAGGTGTTGGTATCAGGCTAGTCACTGTTCAAAACAATGAACTAGTTGAACTTTAAAGAGTTAAACTTTAAAGTCTTGAACCCTAAACAGGTTTAAACAAAGCGATAACAGTATTGCAAAGAAATCAAAAGTTTTATAAATAAAAATATTACCCACTACCCATAAAAAAGCCACTTACAGTAAAGGCTATAAACTATTGCAATAATGCAATCTAAAAAAATGAAGTCAAGCATGAAGTAAACATGGCATGTTTAAAATTTCTTTAATGCTAATAAGGAGTTACTGTAAATCATGCAACATGCTCACGCGGAGGTCAAAACAAATTCATCACGCTTACAAACGCCCTGGTGGTGTAGCGGCCTAGCATAGAGCCCTGTCGAGGCTCTGACCCGGGTTCAAAATGCTTTGCATGAAAATCCCGGCCAGGGCGTTGAGGGATGGGCCGGTAGCTCAGCCTGGAAGCTTTGGAAGCTCCAAGCTGGGTAAAAGAGCACCAGGCTTTTAACCTGGGGGTCGCGGGTTCGAAATGTTGTTCAGCAAAATGCTTGAGCAACATGAATTTCCCGTCCGGCCCATCTTCATGATCAAACACTACCAAGTTTTCAAAAAACTTGAAGGGTTTAAACAATGACTAAGACGAAAACAACAAGCAAGACAAGTTCAAAACCAGTGTTTGACGTTACAAAACACGTGCTAGTTCCAAAGCATGAAAAGCTTTCTGAAAAGCAAAGAGAAATGCTTTTCAAAAAATACAAGATCAAGCCTCAAGACTTGCCAAAAATCTTTATCACAGACCCAGCTATCAGGGGTTTAGACGTGAAACCTGGTGACGTTATAAAAATCACTAGGCAAAGCCCTACAGCTGGCGTTAGCACTTATTACAGGATCGTTGTTAGCAAGTTGTAAATTTTATAGGTGTTACAAACATGCAAAGCCAGGGAAAGTTGTTGTTAAAAAAATATTTTGACGAGAACAGCTTTGTAGAAGCAAGCATTAAATCATTCAACCATTTCTTAGAAAAAGGGTTGCAAGAAATCATTAATGAAACCTCAGAGATAACACCACCCATATTACCTCCTAACGTTGAAGAATTCAAGATAAAGCTTGGAAACATTAGTGTTTTAAAACCAGAAATCATTGAAGCAGACGGGAGTAAGAGAAGCATTTACCCTGCAGAGGCTAGGATTAGACAATTAACATACGCTGCTCCAGTGCATTTAGAAGTTAGTTCTTACATTAACGGTGTTCAGAGAGAAAGCTTCTTAGCGCATGTTGGTAACTTGCCAATAATGGTTAAGAGCAAGAATTGCTACTTGGCAG
>JAGGZX010000016.1 GCA_021161785.1 Candidatus Woesearchaeota archaeon
GCTTTTAAAAGGTGGAAAGCTAACAACTGAGGACTTGTTGTTACTTCAAAAAACGCTTGGCAGGGACAGTTAAACTAGCAGTTTTTCAAGTCAGAAACTTCTATGCTTGACTCATGGCACAAAACTTTTTTAGACTCGCCCTCAACTATGAAGGGTATGATCTCAACGCTAACTTTTGACTTCTTTTCAAAAGGGAAGGATCCGTAAAGAACTTGCCCTGGCTTTAGCATTGATCCTTGAAGATCTTTCTCTAAAACATTCAAATTAGCATCAATGATTCTTAAAGAAACGCCGTCAATGCTTTGCTGTCCAGTGTTTTCAATAACAAATTTGATTTTATGCTCTTGCTCTGCATAGCAAAACGTTGTTTTATCACCTACAAGCTTTAAACTTAGCTCTATGTTTTCACAACTCGTTGTTTTCACATTGATTGTTATGTTAATGATTAAAGCTCCTATAGCAACAGCGAACGCTATGAGAAGGATTGTTGCTAGCAATGGAGACATGCTCTTCTTACTAGCTATTTCAGACTCCATTTTCAATTCTAAACCTTGATAATGTTTCATGTAAAGGTTTTTGAAAAACATGTTTTTTAAAGCTTTCGTTAGTTTTTTCAAGGTTTTACATTAATCTTGGTTTTCAGCACAAAATTTAAATAAACAAAGATTTACAACTCTTTAATGCAGATTGACGAGTCTGAAGTTAAAGAATTGTTAGATAAAGCAATGCAATCAGTAAGGATTGCTGACCACATGATTGTAATGACTTATCAAACAGTGCAAGACCCTAAGTTATTGCTAGCAGTTGTTAAACGCTTACAAAGCGCTGTGTTACTAGCAATAAAATCTGCTGTAAAGCATGAACGCTTGTGGAAGAGGATTCCTCCAACACTTGACACTGAAGAATCTTTAACAAGGGTTTTCACTGAGAAAATTGCTAAGCGCTACAATGTAAAGCCAGAGCTGTTAAGAATTATTCGCGAGCTTTCAGAAATAGTCCAGTTTCACAAGTCAAGCCCTATAGAGTTTTCAAGGCATGGAAAGTTTGTGATAGCAACGAATGATTACAAGCTTAGAACTCTAACGAAAGATCATGTAAAACAGCTTGTTATTAAAACGCGTGCTTTAATCCAGAGCATTGAGAAAGGTATTCAAGCGTCAACGCCAGTGTTTGAAAGCGTTTAAAGAAACTTTTAAAACATTTTTTAAAGGTTTAGAACAATGAAGGACGCTTTGCAAAAAGCTAAGTTGGAACTAGGCAGGGCTGACCACTTAGTGTTTGTGAGTTTGAAATATTCTAGAACTGTTGACGTTTTTCGCAACGCGTTAGCTAGAATGATAGCTGCTTATGAATACATGATTGATGCTTTAGTGAAGTGTATTAAGAAACAAGTGCAAGAGGGAAAGGTTTCACTGCAAGACTTGCAAAGTCAAGAATCAAAAGACGAGTTAAAAAAACAAGGTTCTGAAAACAATGAAGCAAATGTTAAACCTGTTAAGACTTTAAAACTTCCAAGGCTTTCATTGAAAAACATTGAAGAATTAAGTTTTTTAGAGAAGGCAGAGATTGTTGCTTCTTTCTTTGAAGATGAAGAGTTTAAAAAAAACATTGACTTGTTCTTAACGTTGAGAAAGGTTTTAAACGCTAGCTATCAAGCTATTAACGAGTACAGGAGGCATGTCACAATGAAAGTGTTTGTTGACAATCAAGACTTAGACATTGACATTGACACAATCTCAAATTTCTATTTAATGGAAAAAAAGTTTTTGTCAAAGGTTGAAGAAGTGGTAGAGAATTGTTAATAATAAAGGGTGAGTTTTTTGAAAATTGTTTTAGACGTTAGAAAGTCTTTACAAGAAAACGCTGCAACGTTTTTTGAAAACGCTAAGAAAGCTAAGAAAAAGCTTGAAGGCGCTTTGAAAGCTTTAAACTTGTTAAAACAAAAGATTGAGCGATTGGAACGAGAAATAGACTTGTTAAAACAAGAAAGCAAGTCTCAAATACAAGACATGCAACACGTTTTCACAATGCAAAAGCGTAAAACGTTCTGGTTTGAAAAGTTTAGGTGGTGCTTGCTACCTGGAAATGTTTTAATACTCGCAGGTAGAGATGCAACAACGAACGAGATTTTAATAAAAAAGTATGCAAAGCCTTCAGACACAGTGCTTCACTGCGAGCTTAGAGGAAGCGCTTTCATAGTTTTAAAACAATTCGCGACAATGCAATCGTTAATCAATGGAGAGTTGCAAACACTTGAACAACTTGATGAAAATGTTTTACAACTAGCAGCAGACTTTGCAGTTACAATGTCTAAAGCTTGGAAGTTCCAGCTTTATTCTTACAACGTTGCAATTGTTAAAGGTTCGCAAGTTTCAAAAAAAGCAAGGCATGGAGAGTACTTGACGAAAGGAGCGTTCATGATAACTGGTAAAATCAAAACTATAACAGGCAAGTTAAACCTTGCTCTAGGCTTGGTAGTGATTAATGATCAAAAAAAAGTCATGGCTGGGCCTTTACAAGCTGTTAAAACATTTGCCAAGCAAACATTTCAATTAATTCCTGGAAATCGTAAAGCTTCAGACATTGCAAAGCAGATAGCTAAGCATTTCTCAACAAGTGTTGATGAAGTTATTAAAGCATTGCCAAGCGGAGGTTTTGAAATAAGGCATTAACTAAAAATTAAAACAACCATTGAGAAATTGCTTCTCTCTCAAAATCTGACAAAGCTCCAGGAACAACAATGCATGAAGGCTTTTCCAACTCTGTAACAATCTTAGACCTTAACAAAACATTCAATGTTTGAGCAATGATTGTTTCATCACTCCAAGAAAGCCTTGAACAAGCAATGATCAACTTGTCTTGCAAATCATTGCCTAAATGATTCTTTAATTGCTTCAAAGCTTCAAGAACAGTTAAAGATTCAGGATCTAGCAACACTAAGCTATGCAATCCTGCTTCCAGATTCTTCTTTATAACTTTGAAAGGGCTTTCAGGGTTAAAACCTGGCTTTGGCGTTACAAGCGTTGTAGTCCTGCCAAACTTGTAAATATCTAAACCAATCCTTGCAATAACATTGAAAATGCTTGTGCTGTGAATCACTTTAACATCAACGTTTTTAGAATTCGCTTCTAAAACCAGAGCATAATGCGTGGTAGCAGTTAAAGCATCGCCAACAACTAAAACGCCAACATTGCTTGTTAACGCTTCTTCAATAATTGTAGAGCTTTGATTTTCAATGAAAGACCTGTCAACAGCTATTAATAATAACTCTCTAGCAAGCTTTGCTTCTAAAAAGCTTTTAAACTCTTGAAAACTCACTGGTAATGGAGATGTATAGGTTTCTAGATAAAGCTTGTCACAAGCATCAATAGCTTCTAAACCTGAAAGCGTTAAATCTTGCAAAGGATTAACACCCAGGCTTATCAAGAATAGCATTTTTCACAACGTTTTTAAAAATCATTTATAAAAACTTTGTTTGTAAAAACTTTGTTTTTAAGCCTTATTTAAAATCTTTCAACAACCTTGCCAAGTAAGACTTTACAATGCTTTCTAAAACTTGTTCATGCTCTGGTTTTATGTAAATGTTGTGATCTTTCCTTAAAAGCATTCCTTGCTTGTTTAAGGCTTGGTAGCAAACTTGATAAATTCTTTGTTTTATACTTTTCTGATCTTGTTCTGTTAATGATTCAAATTCTTTGCCAAAGATTTTTGGGTAGTAAATTTTTAAGTAATCAGTTATTTTTACAGTTAAGCGTTCAGGCTTTTGTTCTTCTAGCATGGCTTGTTGAAGCTTTTTTATTTCAATGCCTGGCTTTTCAAACCAAGAAGTAATTCTTAAACCATACACTTCTAACAGCTTGTTTAAACCGTCCATGATTCTTAAGAAATCTTCAGTAAGCCTTGGCCTCCTGACAAGTTTTAATTTTAAATTATACTCTTCCAATACTTGTCCGAGCGTTGAATGTTTTTGTTTCAAGGTTTCATTGCTTAACTCTTTTTCCAGTTCTTCTATTAATAAAGGTATTGTCTCGTCATAAGGCAGGGATATTTCAGTAATGCTTGTTATTCCATGTAAATCTGGAATTTTAACTTTGCGCGTTTTTATTTTGAAATTTTCTTTACCATACTCTAGGCTTAGTTTTTCTTTAAAGATTTGCATTAACTCTTGCTCTAGGTAATGCTCCAAGTTCTTGTTAGCTTCTTGATTTGTTTGCGCTTGCAAGCCTTGCTTTGTGACTGGCAGCAATATTTTTAGTTCTTTCTTGTCAATGATTGTGTAGTAAATGCTTAACTCGTTTTCGATTTCAGAATTTTTTAACAAGGTTATCAATTCTTGCTCTTTTTGATATTGCGTTAATTGCTTTTTCAAATTTTGCACAATGTTTTTAATGTTTTCTTCTAGTTCAAGGTTTCGCGGCACTTGGTTTTTTAATTCTAAAGCTGTTTTTAAAGCTTGATCTAGGTTTTTATAAACACCTAGCTTGTCTTTATAAATAATTCTTAGCTTGTAAGCATTCCTAGCTGTTTCTTGCACTGCTTCTTCAAAGTCTAGGTTTAAAAGGTTTTCCAAGCTTTGTGTTATTCCTGAAAGTTTTTTCTCAAGGTTGCGCTCTAGCAATGTCTTTTTTGAACTCATGCTTGTTAGGTGTTAGAACTCATTTATAAACTTTTCTAAAATTATTCACTATTTAGTGAAAACATAACTTTTTAAATAACGCTTCAGATATTTAAAAACCAGAGTATTTAAAAACCTAAACATTAAAAAAGCATTGCAAAAAGCATTGTAAAGGTGAAACATTGGAAGTAAACACTAAAGACGTAAACATTACAGAACAAGAAATCCAAGAAGCAATAAAGCAATACCAAGAATATGCAAAAAACAATGGTTTCAAGCTAAACCCTAACCCTAAAATTGTTGAAGCACTAGTCAAAGTATTGCTAAGAAATGAAAAGCTTTACGGAGCAAGGTATTGTCCTTGCAGAAGGCGAACAGGCAATGTTGAAGAAGACAAAAAAATTATATGCCCATGCATATTTCACAAGCAAGAAATACAAACCATGGGGCATTGTCATTGCGGATTATTCTTCAAAGCTTGATTTTAAATTTGTTAAAGCCTGCGCATTAAACTGTTACACTTAGGGCAACGCATTTGAGAGCAAGGAACGCCTGGTTCATGCTTTATTTTAAAACCGCAATTAGGGCAAACGCAAAACTCTGTTCTAAACCTGCCATGTCTCAGGCTTCTAAAACCTTTAAGTCTTCGTATATGTAGGCCTTTACGCGTCCATGAAAAACTAGGTGTTAACCCAGGCAATAATTGTTTTGTAATACCTAAAGGTTGGAAAAAATCTGTTTCAAAGTCATGACTTGTTATTTGGATAGCGACATATTCCAAGTTCTCAATACTCTTCATTAACTCATTCTTTAAATCATTAGCAATCCTTGTTGCTTGGTCAAGATTTAATGTTTTTGGTAGTTTAATCTCAATATTTGCAGTGATAGCTGATCCACGTTTTTGCGTTTTTAAATCAGAAACCTCAATGTTTTTACTCTTAGCGATTTCAATAATTTTTTGTTCAACGTCTTTACCTGCAGAGACATCTAGCAATGAATCAGTTGCTTCTTTGCCAAGACTGAACGATTCTTTAACAATGTAAACACCTATCAACATTGCAAGTGCTGCATCAAAATAAACCCAAACCTTTGTCAAAGCAACGCCTAGCAAAACAGCGATTGATGTGTATACATCAATTCTTGAATGCACGCCATCTGATAACAAGCTTATAGAATTTTCTTTCTTACCATAAAATATTTTTAATCTTGCCATTGCTTCATTAACAATTGCTGAAAACAACATCACGCCAAGAGATAAATAACTAACACTCACTATTGAAGCGCTTTTAAAGCTTTTAAAAGCTTCATACATGATGCCAACACCAGTTGCTAATAGAATAAGAGTTATAATCAATCCTGAAAGCACTTCAAACTTGTGATGGCCGTAAGGATGTTTTTCATCACTCGGTTTTTTCGCAATTTTTATACCCACAAAGCTGATTATTGAAGACACAACGTCCATGCCTGAGTGTAAACCATCAGCCAAAATAGCACTAGAGTGAGCTGCTAGACCAACCAATATTTTAGCTATGGAAAGCACTACGTTAACAAGCACTGACAGTAATGCAACAAATTCTTTTTTAGATGTTTTTTCTCCAGACACTGGCATAAGCATTAAATATTTGCAAAGATTTAAAAATGTTTACCTAATTCATGCTAAGCATGCTTGTGAAACGAAAAAAAACTATTTATTTTTCAAAGCGAGAATTGAAAGACTTGCTAACAGCATGGGTTTTTATTACGCTAGCGTTTGCAATACTCTTAAGCAGGCATGAGCCAGCATTGTTTGTTACAAACATTTTTATCTCAGCATTTACAGTGGGTTTAGGATTTTTAATTCACGAGATAGGTCATAAAATTACTGCTCAGTATTATGGTTGTTGGGCTGAATTCGTGGCTGCAAAGCAAATGCTGTGGCTAGCGTTATTCATGAGCTTTTTAGGATTCATAATCGCAGCTCCAGGAGCTGTCATGATTTCAGGATTTGTTAATAGAAAGAAAAACGGCATTATATCAGCAGCTGGGCCTGTGGCTAATATTTTCTTGTCAGTTATTTTTAAAGTGTTGCAAGCCTTCTTTGCTGCAGGAATTTTGAAAACTCTTTGTAGTTATGGTTTTCAAATCAATGCTTGGCTAGCATTGTTTAACATGCTGCCTTTCCATCCGTTTGACGGTGCGAAAGTTTTAAGTTACAGTAAAAGCTTATACATTGCAATTGTTTTAACGCCAGTGCTTTTAATCAGCCTTGCATAACAGTTTTTAAAACTATTTTTTCAAGTCTTTAAGAATAGCGTTTACTAGTCCAAAGTACAAGCCTAGCATGCCAGAACTGTAAACAGGGTGTTCTTGCATTATCTGCTTAGCAGATTCTGGGCTTGTAGCTGCATAGCTTAAAGGCATAGCTGTAGCTGCGGTCATTAAAGCTTTTTCAAGATTTTCCAAGTCTTCATTGTTTAAGCCTAGCTTTGAAGCTAATCCTTGACCTAACCTTGTCAATGCATAAGAACCAGTACCTCCTAAAACGAAAGCACTAAGCATAGGCCTTTTTTGCAATGCTTCCGGAGCATGCTTCATTACTGTGTTGTACAATGTGTCAACAATTTTGTAAAAAGGTGGTTTCGCCATGCATATGTTGTTGTTAGAACTAATATATAAATTTTTCGGTTTTTTTTACCATCATTTAGTGGTTAATTCCTTTATTTTTTCTTTAACAGTTTGCAAAGGCACAAGCACTTCAAATCCAGAACCCATGTTTTTTAACTTCACAACGCTTTTATCAAGCTCTTGCTTGCCTATAATTACTACAAAAGGAATGCCATAAGCATTTGCATATTCAAGGTTTTTGCTCAAGCTTTTCTTTACAGCAATGTCAACATTTAAGCCTTGAAGTCTTAAAGCATTAGCAGTTTTTAACACTTGTAAAGCGTCAACACCAACACCGATCACTAACACTTGAACATTAGTTTTAGGTAAACTAACACCCCTCATTTTTAAAGCATCTACAATCACGTCCAAGCCAAAACTTGCACCCACGGCAGGTATTTGCTTGTCACCTTTTTCACTAACATAAAAACTTATCATGTTGTCATACCTGCCGCCAGCTGCCAAGCTTGACTTTATGCTTAAATCCTTTAAAAAAACTTCAAAAATAATGCCTGTATAATAGCTAAGACCTCTCGCTAGTGAAGGCGTAAACACAATGTTTTTCAAGCCTAAGCCTTGACATAATTTTAAAACCTGGTCAATGTCTTGTAAAGCTTCACTACTAACAAACTGTTTCAAAAACTCAAGCTTTTCAGAATTTGAACCTTTAACCATCACAATGCTTAAAAGCTTTTCTGCTTTCTGCATTGAAAGACCGGCATTCATTAATTCTTTTTTCACTTCATCAACGCTTAGCTTGTCAAGCTTGTCTAAAGCAATAATAACTCTTTCTTGTTGCTCTTCATCTTCAACACGCATAGCTTTAATAATTTCATTAAGCAATGCTCTATCATTAACTCTTAACTCTACATCAAGCTCAAGCTTTTCAAAAACCTTAACAAGCACTTGAAGCACTTCAACATCATGTAATGGTTTTACAGCTCCGACAACATCAAAATCTATTTGCACAAACTCTCTATACCTGCCAAGCTTTACAGGCCCATCTCTAAAAACTTTTCCTATTTGATAACGCTTGAAAGGCAGTTTTATCTGAGGGTTTAAAGCTATAAACCTTGCTAACGGCACTGTTAAATCATAACGCAAGCCTAAATCTCTGTTAGCTTGATCTTTAAGCTTAAACACTTCTTTCAAGATTTCAGAACCTCCAGCATATTTCATTGTTAAAGTGCTTAACCTTTCCAGTATTGGAGTTTCTAAAGCATTAAAACCAAAACTTTGAAGTACTTGTTCAATAGTGTTTAAAACTTGCTTTCTCAGCATTGCTTCTTCAAATGCATAGTCTTTCGTGCCTTTAGCTCTTAAAACCATGAAAACCACCTCTTATTGAAAGTTTTATCATTGATTTAATTATTGGAGGGCGGCAGGTGGGAGTTGAACCCACGTCTGGAGGGCCACAGCCTCCCATTCTAACCGTTAAACTACTGCCGCCAAGCATGTTGCTAGCTGTTAAAGAATTCAAGCTAGTGATGAACCCAACCACCTTTCAAGTTTTTATAACTGTTTTTTTATAACTGTTTTTATCCATGGTTTGAAGGTGTTGTGTTTTGTTTTTAAAACTTTTTTTGTGAAAAAATATTTTTTTCCATATAGAAAATTTATTTGTTTGCAAAACTATTTAAAAACAATTAACAACTAAAAAAACATGCAAATACCTTGCATTAAATGTAAAGGTAGAAAATGCCATATCTATGCACCAATATACTTTGGAACAAAAACGTGTCCAGTTTTTAAATCTCTAAAAAAGGTTTGGAAGCAATTTGAAAGCAAGGTAAAGCCAAGCATTGAAAACTTAAATTTAAACTTAAACACTACAAGCCCCAGCATTTTCGTAAGCCGTTACGGATATCCAAACATTAACGTTGGCATTTTAACAACGCCAACAATTGAGAGCAAAGCATGGATTCATGACAACCCAAAATATTGGACTATTCACAATTATAGCATTGAAAGAATAGCAGAATTAAGAGCTAGCTTGATAAATTCTAGCTTTAAAGCAAAGCCGACAAGCATTTTACAAGCTAATAACGCATTACTACAAACAGCTTTAGAAGTTGCAATCGCTAAAAAGCAAACCATTGTTGATGTAATGTTTAAATCAAAACCAAAACTGAAATTTCAACTACAAGTAGGAGTGCCACCCCTAGGCGTGAAAGCTCTAGTTAAAAAAATAACACTAGCTGAAAACCCTAAAATACCAAGAATTGTTGAGAAAGCATACTATGATTATGACTTGAAAGCAGAGCAAGCATTAATCATGCTGAAAAAACACTTTGACGAGCATTACTTAACAAGGGTTTTTAGCATAGGAGCTTTAGGTGTTAAAACGCAACGCAAAATAGTTCCAACAAGATGGGCGATAACAGCAGTTGATGACATACTAGCAAAAAACTTGTTCCAAAACATTAATCATTATGAAAGCATTGATGAATACTTATTATTCCAAGGCGGTTTTCAAGGCAACTATTTTTTAATACTCTTAATACCTGGATTTTGGAGTTTTGAACTCTTTGAAGCTTACAGCGCTAAAACTGTTTGGAACATTTCAAACAAGCAAGCATTCACAACTGATTACGAGTTTTTAAAGCCTAGAACTAAATACGCTGAAAACACTGCTGGCGGATACTATGCTGCTAGAATACCTGTTCTAGAAAAACTTGAAGCTTTAAAGAAAAAAGCAACAGTCCTGGCTATAAGATTCATAACGCCAGAGTATTACATGCCGTTAGGTGTTTGGGTTGTGAGAGAAGCAGCTAGAAAAGCATTAAATGCAAACCCGTTAATATTTAACAACTTACGAACAGCACTGTTATGGGTTAAATCCATAGCGTTAAAACAGTACCACTTTGACATCACTGAAATGCTTAAAAAAAGCAAAATTTTAAACTTTTTAAAAAAGCAAAGCAAGATCAAAGAATTTTTGGAAAAGCAAAAATAAAACATTAACCTTTAATAACGCCTAAAGGTTTCAATCTAACAACAAGCTTAGCAATTCCTGCTTTGTGAACAACCCTAACAACCTCGTCAATGTCCTTGTAAACCTGAGGCGCTTCCTCGCTAATACCTTTCCAACTTGCTGATTTAACGAAAATATTTTGTTTTTCCAAAGCATGCTTGACCTGTTCACCTCTGAACTGTTTTAACGCTTTCGCGCGACTCATAACCCTGCCAGCTCCATGGCAAGTACTGCCGAAACTTTCAAGCATTGCTTGTTCTGTGCCAACAAGAACATAACTAGCAGTTCCCATGCTGCCAGGAATTAATACTGGCTGGCCTACAGGTTTGAAAGCCTCAACAAGTTCTTCATGCCCAGGAGGGAAAGCCCTAGTAGCTCCCTTGCGATGAACAATAACTTTCTTACTAACACCGTCAATATTGTGTTTTTCAATCTTTGCAATGTTGTGAGCCACGTCATACAATTGTTGAACATCTTCTTCTTGCAAGCCGAAAACCTTTGCAAAACTCTTCCTAACCTGATGAGCTATTAACTGCCTGTTAGCCCATGCAAAGTTTGCAGAAGCAGTCATTGCTCCAAGGTATTTACTAGCAAGCTCTGTGTTTAAAGGAGCATAAACAAGCTCCCTGTCAGGAAGTTTTTTAATAATGTCTGGAAACTCATCCTCCATTAAGCGCAAGTAATCACTACACACTTGATGACCCAAGCCTCTAGAACCACAATGAATCATTACAGTAATCATTCCTTGACGCAAACCAAAAACTTCAGCAACGCGTTCATTGTAAACTTGATCAACAACTTGCACTTCTAAAAAATGGTTACCAGCTCCTAAAGTGCCTAATTGTGACCTGCCACGAGCCCTAGCTTTAGAGCTTACAAACTCTGGCTTTGCAATGCTTAAAGAACCATAACTCTCAGTATGTTTTAAATCTTGATCTAAGCCGTAACCTTGACTAACAACCCATTTAGCTCCTAAACCTAAAACTTCATCTAGTTGTGAATTGCTAAGTGTTAAAAAGCTATCCCTACCAACACCGCTAGGAACGTTTCTAAACAAGACGTCTAGCAATTCTTTAATCCTAGGTATTACTTGCTGCACAGTTAAAGGCGTTTTTAAAAGGCGAACCCCACAATTTGACACTACAAAGTTGTTAGCAATAAAGTTATGATTCTCGTCAAGCATTGTCAAGTCATAAACAGTTTCAAAGCCAGCATGCTCAACAGTTTCAACAACGTCTAATACAAAACCATTTCCTAAATAGTGTTGTTGTTTAAAATCTTCAAAACTAGGGAATGACTTGCTAATCCTTCTATCAGTAACATGTTCATACAAGGAACGCTCTATGAAACGCTTATTAACAACGCTGGAAAATCTTTGCTTAATAGCAGTGCTTGAAACACCTGATTGTTTTAAAGCAATAATCATAGAACCTAAATCCTTCCTAGCGTTCAATGCTAATTTTTTAAACCTTAAATAAGCAGTTGCAAGGCTTGCTAAAGCTTTCTTTTCAAAATCATACTCAAAACCAATCTTTGAGAAAAACGTTTCAAGGTTTTCAGTCTTAGAGTTGATCAGCAATTTAAAAATAAAGCTTTTAACACCTTCATTATTAACATAGCTCAGTCTTGGGTTTAAAACTCTTGACTTAACACCAAACTCTGCTAATAATTTTTGAATGCCTTGCAAAAACGTTTCAGATTCTTGAATATTTACAAAGCCTTCTTTCTTGTTAATGCTAACAGCCATGCTTGGGAACCATTTTTTAAAACCTAAAGGCTTGTTCATCTCTGCTCCGAAAAAACTTGCCAAGTACAAACGCTTAAGCCATTTCGGAAGCTTAAACAAGAACTCAGGCACTCTAAAGCTTTGCTTAGCTTTATTACCAACAGGCACGCCTAGCTTTTCAAAAAACATTGTTAAAGCCTTACTATTAACTCTTAACGCGTGTTCAACAGTTTTAAAACTAACACCCCCATACAACGTTTTTATTTTATGAGTTCTAAGCCTAGAGTAAATCCTTGGTTTAAAACCTAACTCTTCAAAGTCTTTACTAACACTCATCAACACTTCATAATTGCCGTAAACAGTGATGAATCCTTTGCTTTGAGAGTAGTACAAGCAGCCATCACCAGTTAAAAACGCTGCAAGCTTTAATATAACACCCAGCTTTTCATGCCTACTCGTTAAAGGTAAAAGATTTTTAGACTTTAAAACCCTTGCAATGCTTTCAGGAAAATCTTTAATTGTTAAGATTTCAAAATCTTCAGGCTTTTCAAACTCTACACCGTCAAAATGAAATGTGACAACCCTGTCACCAGGTTTTAAATCTTTCACAAGCTTAAAACCTTTATCTGTAAGCACTGGGTGATCGCCACTAGCTTTTAACTCTAAACCAAACAAGGTTTTAACCCTGAACACTTTGTCAACCTTTTTTAACACAGCGCCAACTTCAGCTGTTTTTAAAGAACGGTTTTCAAAGTCAAAAACTTGTAACAATTCCCCAAGATTAACATCTCTTAAAAACTTCCAACAACCCTGGCTTGTTAAGATTTTAGAATCACCTGTTAAGCAATTGATGTCAAAACCAATACCTCCAGGTGTTATGATGCCTTGTTCATAATCAAAAGCTGCCACTCCTCCAATGGGAAATCCGTAACCAGTGTGAACATCGCTCATCACCATGACAGCTTTTTGAATGCCAGGCAATGTTGCAACATTTAACGATTGCTTAATAGCTTCTTCTTCAAGGTGTTGTAAAAGCTTTTCTGAAATAAAAAAATGCACTGGAACTTGCATCTTACCTTGCTTTGGAAGTACAAACTTGTACTCAGAAACTTTTTTCAAAGAATTTTTCAAGCTCATAGCAAAGGGAGTGTTTTTAAGGTTTAAAAAGTTTTAATCAAGATTTTTATGTTAAAAAACCGAAAAATTTAAATATTAGTTTTTATATATTAAATAATATGAAGGATAATTCGCTAGAGACATTATTATGGGAATTGGAAAATTTTGGTTTTCCAACTAGAATTGGGTCCCTTAAAAAAGCACAAGAATTAGTTAAGGCTGGGAAACTATCCCAAGAACAAGAAGATGCTGCATGTGCAAAATATCA
>JAGGZX010000004.1 GCA_021161785.1 Candidatus Woesearchaeota archaeon
GCATATTAAAGCATATCATTTAAAACATTATAACTTAAAGCCTTATCACTCTCTCAAGCTTTGCAACAACGCCGTGACTTTTTAAACTTAAATCATTGCTTTCAATCAAAGCTCTGCCAAGAGCTATGAGTTTTAACTCAGGGTTTAGCAAAGCTACAAGGTCTTGATTTTTAAAACTTGTAAAAGCAATGACTCCAGGAACTTTTAAAGAAGCGCCATGCTTTATCGTGTTCTCAGCAGCAGGGGTAACAACAATCTTTGGCAAGTGCTGTATCAATAACTCTAACGGCTTAACAGTTTTTAACAACCAAGAATCAAGTCCTTGATTGTAAAAATAAAAAGCGTCTGACAAGTCTTGCAATGTAACCAAATCATGTTCTGAAAGCATTGCAACCCTAGTTCTTCTAAGCTCTGTCATGTGCGCTCCGCCAATTTTTAAACCCAAGTCATGAACCCACTTCCTAATATAAGTGCCTGCTTGAGTAGCGATTTTTATTAAAACTTCTCTACCAACAATGTCAAGCACTTCAACATAGTAAACAAACCTCTTCCTGAAATGCCTTTTAACAGCGCTTTTCTTAGGAGGTAGCTGTGTTATCAAGCCAACCCTTTGCTTGATATTTTCCAACAATTCATCTTGGCTTACATCTCTATGCAATCTGAACAAGCAAACATATTCCTTAGGAGCGTTAAGCAAAGCTCTCAAAGCTAGTGTAGACCTGTTCAAAGCAACTGGTAGCAATCCAGTAACTTTAGGGTCTAGAGTGCCTCCATGCCCAGCTTTTTTAACATTCAAGATTTTTTTAACATAATCACTGACTTGATGGCTTGACGGTCCTGAAGGCTTATCCACACAAACAACGCCATAGTTAAACAATTCTTCAGTTTTGTAATTCAAACTTTCAAGTTTTATAAATCCTTTACCATCAAGTCTTGGTTTTAAATCAAATTCTCGCTTGAAAAACCATTGCTCTTTATAGCTTGGCAGCCATTTCTCAAACATGGTTCCAAAAAACGCTATTGTCATGCTTTGCTGTGAAACACCGAAATATTTAAATATTCTCTAAGGATTTTAAATAAAGCAAAGGTTTTAGAAACAGTTTAAAAGAGGTGCGTCATGCTAAAACTTTCAATGCGAAAGCATGCAAAATCACAAGCAGCTATGGAATTCTTAATGACTTATGGCTGGGCTTTGCTAGTAATCCTAACAGTTATCGGAGCTTTAGCTTACTTTGGCGTTATAAACCCTTCAAGGTTCTTACCTTCTAAATGCGTCTTAGCAACTGGTTTTAGCTGTGCAGAATACAAAATAGGTAAAGACAAGGTTTACTTGAGCATTGAGAACAACCTAGGCGTTGACCTCACAAGCTTGAACATAACAATAAACACTACTGGAGGTAGTGACATTTCTTGCAATGACATGAAAACAGTTTCTGGACTTGCAAACGGTGCTAGGACTAGCATTTTAGAATTCTGCAATTACAACGCTGACACAACGCAAAGGTTTAAAGCAACAGTAAAGATTAGCTATGTGAAAACTGGCGAATCCTTAACACATGTCGTTACTGGAGAGCTTTCAGGACCTGTAGAGGAATAATTAGAACAATAACCGGTGTTTAAAATGCTTATAGAAAAAGTTTTTGCTAGATGGGTTTTAGACAGCAGGGGTAACCCAACAATCCAAACGTTTGTGAAGACAAAAACGTTTCAAGCTTCAGCTATAGTGCCTTCAGGAGCTTCTAAAGGCTTGCATGAAGCTTTAGAGCTGAGAGATAATGGTAAAGCATTCCATGGGTTAGGAGTTTCTAAAGCAGTCAAGAATGTTAACACAATCATTGCTAAAAAACTTAAAAACACGCCTTTAGAACAAAAAATGGTTGATGAAGCACTGATAAAGCTTGACGGAACGCCTAACAAGTCATTCCTAGGAGCGAACGCTGTTTTAAGCGTTAGCTTAGCAGTTGCAAGGCTTATAGCAAGCATTAAAAACCAGCCATTGTACGAGCACATCTCAAACCTTTGGAAAGACCTAACAGGTCATGTGCACAAGCATTCAATGCCAAAACCAATGGCAAACCTTATTAATGGCGGCAAACACGCGCCTAACGATTTAGTGTTTCAAGAATTCTTAATCATTCCAAACTATAACAGTTTTGAAAAAAACGCTCAAGCAGTCATAGAGGTTTATCAAGAATTAAAAAACGTTATTAAAGAAAAGCTAGGAGTAAAGTGCAACCTTTGCATTGGAGATGAAGGAGGCTTCGCTCCAAACATTCAAGCACCAGAACAAGCTCTTGACTTGTTACAAATAGCGTTACAAGACAGTGGTCATAAAAAAAAGGTTAGCCTAGGCTTAGACGTTGCAGCTTCAGAGTTTTACAACAACAAGAAATACTTCTTGAACAACAACTTGATGAGTTGCGAGCAGTTAATCAATTACTACCTTGACTTAATCCAAGATTATGACTTAGCATCCATAGAAGACCCTTTTGAACAAGACCACTTCAGTGCTTGGAGCTTGTTCATGCAATTATTGAATAAGAAAAACAAGAAATTACAAGTAGTTGGTGATGACTTGCTAGTCACAAACCCTAAACGCATAAATCTAGCAATTAGTTACGGATTAGCAAACGCTTTGCTCTTAAAACCTAACCAGATCGGCACCTTGACTGAAGCTTTACAAGCAGCTTTCATTGCAAAAAAAGCTGGTTGGAATGTTATAGTAAGCCATCGCAGCGGTGATAGTGAGGATGCGTTCATCGCAGACCTAGCTGTCGGTATTGGTGCTTCTCAAATCAAGCTTGGAGCTCCTTGCAGGGGTGAGAGAACAGCAAAGTATAATAGATTGCTGAATATAGAGCAAGAATTATAAAGCAAAGTTATAGAAGTGACAAACCTTTATAAATGGTTAAAACACTCCAAGAGCATGGAATCTTTAAGATCTAAACCAAGCAAGCTAAGATCTGAAACTGAAATCTTTAACGAGGTTGAATCAAAAGCTATTGACTTGTTTGCAAAAGCTTCAGGTTTAGACGTCAAAACAGTTTTAAACATTGTTAAGAAGCGTTCAGAACAGCAAGACAAGCAAGGCTTGGATTATGACTTAGCATTTCCTTGCTTTCAACTTGCAACTAAGAAAAAACTTGACGCTAAAACATTAGCTGTTCAAATCGCGAAAAAAATTAATAACGAAATCAAAAATTCTAAAGAACTGTCACGAATGTTTTCAAAACTGGAAGCAGTGAATGGCTATGTAAACTTCTACTACAATTGGAACTGGCTTGCAAGCATTGTTTTAAAATCTTTGCAAAAAGAATTTGCTTTAAAACCAAGCAAAGACTTGCTATACATTGTAGAGTTTTCATCTCCAAACACGAACAAGCCTTTACACATAGGCCATGTTCGCAATGATTGCATTGGAGAAAGCATTGCAAGGATTATCAAACACCAAGGGTTTAAAGTTTTAAAGTTCAACCTCATAAACGATAGGGGGATCCATATTTGTAAAGCAATGCTTGCTTACAAGTTATTCGGTAACAATCAAACACCTGAAAAAGCGAATAAAAAACCAGACAAGTTTGTAGGAGATTTTTATGTCTTGTTCAACAAGAAAGCTAAGCAAAACCCAATGCTTGAACAAGAAGCTGCCAAGCTGTTACAATTATGGGAATCTAACCATGAAGAAACAATCAAGCTCTGGAAAAAGCTTAGAGAATGGTCTCTGCAAGGATTGTTCCAAACCTACAAAGATTACAATGTTTCTTTTGACGTTATTGAATTTGAAAGCGAAATTTACAGTAAAGGAAAACAACTCGTTCTTGAAGGCTTAGAAAAAGGATTGTTTTTCAAAGACGATCAAGGCGCTATCGTTGTTGAATTTGAAAACCTTCCAAGAAAAGTTTTGCTAAGGAGTGATGGCACAAGCATTTACATCACGCAAGACCTTGGCCTAGCTGTTTATAGAAAACAAAAATACAATTTTGACTACATGATATATGTTGTTGCTTCAGAGCAAAACTTGCATTTCAAACAATTATTCGCGATTTTGAAAAAGCTAGGCTTTGAATGGGCTGATCGCTTGAAACATTTAAGCTATGGCATGGTGTTGTTAGAGCATGGGAAAATGAAGAGTCGTGAAGGACAAGTCATTGAAGCTGACGAATTCTTACAACAAATGCAACACCTGACTTTTAAAGAGCTTAAAAAGCGTTGCCAAAGCATTAATGACGAGAAAGCAATGCTTGAAAAAGCTAAGGCTATAGCACTAGCAGCAATAAAATTTTTCATGCTTAAACATGCTCCTAGAAAGGATTTCGTGTTCAAGCCAGAGCAAAGCATTACTTTTGAAGGAGAAACAGGTCCTTACGTGCAATACACGATTGCAAGGATTAACTCTTTGCTTAAAAAAGCTGAAAGCCAAGGCGTAACAATGCCGAAACAATTCTTGTTTAAAAATTTTAATGATAAAGAGTTAAGCATTGTCAAAAATCTTTACTCGTTCAACTTTGTGATTGAGCAAGCTTTTAAAGAATTAGACCCGAGCAAGGTTTGCAAGCATTTAATAAAGATTTGTCAAGACTTTAACAGTTTTTACCAAACAATACCGATCTTGAAAGATGTTAACAACCGTGAAAAACGCTTAGCTATTGCTAAGGCAGTGAGAACAGCTTTGAGTTACGGCCTCTACTTGTTAAACATTCCAGTGCTTGAAGAAATGTGAACCTTAACATGAAACCATGAAACATGCCAACCAAACACGAGACAAAGATAAAAGCATTGAGACAAGTGTTGAATCTTTTAAACATTTAATACCTGAAACAATATTCTCACACATTGCAAACCAGTTTAAACACTTCAGACCTGGACAAGCTAAAGCTATAAAAGCTGGACTGTTCAAGAATAAAAACTTGCTCGTTTGCACGCCAACAGCGAGTGGCAAAACACTAATCGCGGAAATGGCTTTCTTGCAAGCAATAAAGAATTATAACAAAAAAGTTGTTTACGCAGTGCCTTTAAGAGCCTTAGCAAATGACAAGTTTCAAGAATTCAAAGCCAAGTATCCAGAACTAAAAATCGCTATAAGCACTGGAGACTTTGACAGCGATGACAAATTCCTAGCAATGTATGACTTGATAATAACAACTTCTGAAAAGCTTGACTCGCTGCTAAGGCACAAAGCAGCTTGGATTAAACAAGTAAAGCTATTAATCATTGACGAGATCCATTTATTAAATGACATTTCTAGAGGTCCAACATTAGAATTCGTGATCACGCTTTTAAGAAAGCTAATACCAAACTTGCAAATCATTGCTCTATCAGCAACAATTGGCAATCCTGAAGAACTAGCATCATGGCTTAACGCTGAATTAGTGATTGATGACTGGAGACCTGTAAAACTATATCAAGGCATTTACTTAGATGGAGAAGTAGAGTTTTATTAAGCTAGAGCTTAAAGCAAGGATTTATTAATATCTACTTCCTCGCCTCTAAATACTTATTAAAAACTTCTATTAGGTCTTGTCTTTGTATAAACTCCAACAC
>JAGGZX010000050.1 GCA_021161785.1 Candidatus Woesearchaeota archaeon
GATTCAAAAGAAATTGAAGAATAATTCCATTTAATAAATTCTGCAAAGGTAAAAACTTTAAATTTTTTATTTTCTTCTTTCTTATTTTCAACAACCATTTCCAGAACGGCACAAAGTTTTATTTTTATTCCTTATAACTTTTTATAGTGCTTTTTTAGGAAAAAACAAAAAGTAAGCGAAACTTTTATAAATAAAAACGTATAATATACTTACTGAATGGTGGTAAAAAAATAAAATGCATGGTGATCAAATGCAAAGTGAAGAGCAATCAAGCAAATATGTAATAATGCCTGAGTATGATTCAATTATTGAGCAAGTTGTGCTGCCAGAGACAAACACTAGGATTGACGATCTTGTTTTAAAGATAGAGCAAGTGTTAAAACAATATTCAATGCTGAAAGAAGATTTACGTGTTGACAGGTTAACACTTTCAAGAATGGTTGAGGGTAACACGACAAGTTACAGTTTATGGGTGAGAGATCCAGCAATTTTTATTGGTTATGATGAGTTTTCTAAACCTTTATTTTTAATGTCAGACAATGATATTTTGCTTGGGCGTGGGAATTTTAAAGACATGATTGATGCTGCAATTCTTTCTCAATATTTTGAAAGCAAGGGTTTTAATGTTAAAAAAGTGCCTTTCTTTGTTATTGGCGGTGATTGCGTTTTAACTGACAAGTATGCTTTTATAGGCTGGCTTACGTCTGGATTAACATCTTCTTATTATCAAAGCTTTGAAAAAGCTATAGATGTTATTAAAAAAGCTTTTAACAGTTTAGGTTTAGAAGCTGTGATTTTAGACGATGTTAACAATAAAGGCTTCAACCCTGAAGTTTTTGAAGAAGTTTATTTTACAAGGCAAAGGCAAGGGTTTTTCCACTTGGACACGTTGTTATCATTTGTTAAGCCTGGAAAAATTGATGAAGGCTTTGAAAGCAATGCAACTGTTTACGCTGTTGTTGCAGACCCTGCTAATTTCTTGTTAAGTTATAAAGAAAAATCTTTGCAAAGCAAAGTGGAAGCACATGTTCAAGGATATATTAATTTTGTAAAAGATGCTTTGATAGGTTTAGATTTTGAAATTGTTGAAGCACCAGCAATTGTTTCTAATGCAAAGCTGTGGACGCCTACGAACAGCATTGTTGATGGTAAAACAGTGTTCTTGACAGATTCTTTAAACCAGGAATTGAACAATCTTGTTGAAAATGTTTACAAAAAACTGGGTTTGGAAACAGTTTTTGTAAGCCTTGCAACTGGTGTTGAGGGTAATAGCTTAATGTTTGAATTGCAACAAGCCCGGGCTGGGTTGCGTTGCATGTGTCAAGTTGTTAGGAACAAGCAATCATGAAGTGTTGTGTTAAAACGCTTTAAAAATCGCTACTCCTGAAACAGTAGCTGTTAAAACAATAACACCTGCTATTAAAACTCCAATGCTGCAAGCTAAGGCAAATCTTTTGAATTTTAAACCTATCAAGTAAGCTGCTAAGGATCCTGAATAAACACCACTCCCAGGCAAAGGTATTGCTATAAACACTGCAACTGCTAAGGCTCCATACCTTGCTGTGAACTTGTGGATTTTACGCCTAGTTCTCTCAACGTATGCATGCCAGAACTTCTTGAATATTTTAATTTTATACAACAATAACACTAACTCTTCAATAAACAAATAAATCATCAATCCTAAAGCAATGTTTGCTATTACAGCAATCATGAATGTTGAAAACCAGGGCATGCCGCGAAGAATTCCGTAAGGAATGCTCGCTCTTAACTCTAAAGTCGGTATTAAAGTTATGAGTATGATCTTTAAAAACAATGGTATCTGCATAATCATGTAAAATTTTTAAAGCTTTTTATTTCGCTTTGCGCTTGTTAGCTCTCTGGCTAGGCCTTACTTTTTCAGCTCCTAAGCCTTTATTTCTTAAACCTCTAGATTTCCTGCCAGCGCTGGTTAAGCCTCTGAAAACCCTGCCGTGTTGCTTTGCAATGTTTTTTAATTGCTTGTCTTTAATTATTGCAGGGTGTTCTCTATCCACGAGAATGACTTCAAACCAGTAATGCTTACCGTCTTTAAAAGCTAGGTAACTATTAATAACTTCGCAGTTAGGGTACTTCCTAGCTGCTCGTTCTTCAGCAATCCATTGGTAATTCTTGCCAAGAACTTTTTCTTGATGAAAATGTTTTGGACGCCTACCAGCTCGTATTGTAGGCCTCTTCCTGCCGCCACGCTTAACACGTACGCGAACAACTATAACGCCTTGCTTTGCTTTGTAACCCAGAGCTCTAGCTCTGTAAAGCTTTAAAGGCTTTTCAACGCGCACAATGCTGGGCTGCCTTCTAGCTTTGATCAAGTACTCCTTTTCTAATGCTTTATGTTCTTGGCTTTGAAACGTTTGTTTGAGTAATTGGTAAAACCCCATGTAAGTGGTGGTTTTCTAAAGGTTTTATAAAGATTTCCTAGAAAAGCTCGCCCTGTTAAATCATGGTTAGTGATGAAGTCGCGTTCCAAATTGTTAGGCTTTGTAGAAGAAAATCTTGTCAAGCTTTGCTTTTCCAATGGCTGACTTGGTTTTCAGAATCACAAGATTTTACAGTTTTTCTCGGTTTTGTTATTTGTGAAAGGTGTCGCAAGCTTTAAAAACAAGACATGTCAAACCTTACGAACATGGGAAGAGTGACAAGTAAAAAATGGGTGAAAGGATTTTTAGGATTTCTAGGGTTTTTAGGATTCAACGCATTCAAAACAGGCAACTACTCATGGCTATTGTGGTTTCTTTGGTTTATATGGTTTTACCATTTCAAATACTTAAAAAGAAGGTGCTGAAAAACAAAAAATAACAAAACGTGAGTCAAAGCAATTAGCCCCTGCCTCTAGTGAATGTGTAGTAGTAGGTGTAGTAGTAAATGCGTAGCAAAGCCATGCCTTAAAGTGTGGAGTGATACCTGGTTTTTATTCCTGCTTTCCTTGCTGAACCCATCACTGCTTGTTGAATCGTTCTCTCATTATATCTTTTTTAGCTTTCTCTAAAACTAAAACAATCCCGGAGTATGAATTATAAACCCCTCAAAATCAACAGCACCTCTTTTAAGTTTCTGATCTCGCTTAAACATAGACCAGCATAGTAAAGCAATGCCAAAACAACTTTATGAGTTATGTTTGTTATAAATTTAAACATTTCCCTGATATCTCTCCTGTTGAGAAGAACTGGCCACTTCTGTTCTGATTTCAGATGGTTTAGTTAAGATTCACAAAAGAGAAAAATAACGAATTTGCTTTGCAAATCGCCTAACGAAATTTTTTATTATCTTAAACTAGAATGTGCCACTTTTTTCGCAATATTTATAAGTATGTAGAGATTGCTGTGTTGAGGGGTGTCGTTGGGATATGGTGGCATGTGATCACAAGGAAAAAAGAGTGGAAAAACATCTTATTACCAAAATACCTGTAGTTAAAGAAACTGCAACAGTAAGAGATGTTCTCTCTATATTAGAAAACAAAAGCAACAAATATGATAGCGTTGACTATATCTATGTTATTGATGAGAAGGAGAATCTTGTTGGTATGTTTTATATACAAGAGCTTTTCAATAATGCTAGAAACACCCCTATAAAAAAATTTATTCACAAAAATCCTGTGACAATTTCTTTAAAGACAGAATTGGAA
>JAGGZX010000056.1 GCA_021161785.1 Candidatus Woesearchaeota archaeon
GAAAAGCTATGGTATTACTAGCTAAGTTATTGTCAAAGATTGGTGATACTTACAAGATTTATGCATTTTCATCTGAATATGGTAAAGATAATACTTTTATATACCCCATAAAGGATTCTCTAGATAGTAAATTAGATATGGATTTACTAGAAAAGATTGTAGGGGGATTACAGGCCATGCATGCGAATAGAGATGGTGCTGCTATAAGATGGACTACTAAAAAAATATTAGAAGAAGTTAGTGACGATAAAGAGAGATATCTCATCATATTATCAGACGGGGAACCTTGGCATGATGGCACTGAGTATGTAGATAAGTATGCTTTAGAAGACACTAAGAAAGCTATAGAAGAAGCTAGAGAGAAAGGTATAAAAGTTATATATATTCTTGTTTATTATTCAGATACTGCTTGGGGTAAAGAGTTAGGAAGTAAAGCAGATGCTTACTTTCTCATAACAGATGTTAAAGAGCTGCCTAAGAAGATGTTAGGCATAATTAGAAAGTTAAAAAGGAGGTGAAGAATCATGGCTGTTACACATTCAGAAGCTGACAAATTGTTGCAGATTGAAAAGATAGGAATCACTTCTGACTTGCCAATTTTTCCACAAGTAGTGATAGAGTATAAAAGCAAGACACCAATGACGGATGGCAAAACAGTGTATTTACCTCCAGAGATAAACATCATACCCACAGAAGTTGAGAACATACTTCAAGACCCAAACCTTACTTTGTATATTGGTAGTTTGTTTCATGAATTAGGACATGTTAGGTATAAAAGCGCGGAGGTTAATCTAAAAGAGTATGTTGAATCATTTGAAGTTCCTACTGTAGCAGAGGTTTTAATGCAATTATTGGAAGATTCTAGGATTACTGGTTTATTTAGGACAGAATTCCAAGATGATAGGGGTAAGATATTAGACATGACTACCAAGTTTTTCTTGTCAAAGATAAAATACCATACCGATGAGAATGGTGACAAATTATCACCTGTTTGGAATTTCGCAGTGATGCTTCACTCATTACTACTCTATGACAAACTGCCAGGACATTTCGGTTCTAGGAAAGAGAGGGAAGAAAAGCAGAGGTATGAGTTAGAATTTTTGTCAACAGCTATTACTAATGAAGATCTCAACAAGAGAAATATTTACACTGTGAAAGATTTATTAGCTTATGCTTACAATCTAGCAAAACCGTTAGTAACGAAAGGGTATACAGTTTTAGAAACTGCTAAAATAGCAAAACAATTATATGACTACGTTGTCAAAGCATTCAATATTAATAAGGAGGATAAGGAAGCTTGTAAGCAGAAGTATGAAGAGATTAAGAACCAAACACAAGCTTCTTGTGGAGGAATACCAAGCCAGGATGTTGATATAAGCTCTACCAGTGACAAGCCAAAATTGGAAGATGTTGAGAAAAACTCTTCTATGAAAGAAGATTTGAGAAGTGAGTTTGTCAAAAACTTGGAAAGAACTGCAGAGCAAGAAGAACAAGCAGCTAGTGAAAAACCTAATGGGGAGCAAATAATAGAGAATATCATGACTGGATACAAAGTTAGCCCTAGACGAGGTGAAGGACGAGTCTCTGGAGAAGATGTTGAGAGAGAAATTGACAAATTCACAAGTGACAGGTTTAAAAAAGACTTGGTGAGGATAGTGTTAGAAAGGTTAAGACAGAGAGGATATTCTCAAGACAAGCTAGAAGAAATTGGAAAAGACCTTGTAAAAGCGTTATATGAATAAGAGGGGTGAGACCCATGAGGAAAGTAAAAGAAGCTATGAGAAAGATCATGAAAGGAAAAGATATAGAAACTGAAGATGGTCCGGGATACAACCTGTCCTACTATATTGCTAGGTATATTGACTCTTCAACAAACCTTGACGAAGTGCAAATGTTACTCTTAGCTTATGGCAGGCAGCAACCAGCTATTATTTCAGGGCCTCCAGGAATGGGTAAGACACAGCTAATCAAATTCATAGGCAAGCTTGTTGGCAAGAGGGTGTATAGAAAGGGTTGTTATCACAAAATGCCTTTAGACGACCTGATAGGTAAAGAAATCTTGGGTGTTGAGAGGGCTGGAGGAACAGTTGCAACAAAGAGTGATTTTGAAGAAGGATCTATACTAACTGCTATGAAAGAAGGAGCTATTGCATACATAGACGAGTTTAACCTTTTAGACGAAGGTGTGCAGAAAGGTTTAAACACCATACTAGAGGAAACTCCTGAGTACAGGCTTTCAGGAGAGAAGACTATAGAGGCAAAGCCAGGATTTTGGATAGTTATGAGTTATAATCCAATGTCTGGACACCAAAAAGCTAGAGATGTTGAAGAAGCAGTAGGCGATCGTTGCGAGTATGTGTACCTGAAAGACTTGCCGAAAGATTTGTTAGCAAGGATTTCACTAGTGAAGGCTGGTGTGCTTTCAACTGATGAAATCATAGATGAAGACATGGAGAAGAGGGGGGTTATAATAGAAGAAACTGAAGAAGGTGTTAAATTCAGATTTGTGTATTATGATAAAGAAGACAATGACTGGAAAGACTTCTTTACTGGGGAAACAGTTAGCGAAGAAGATGAGAAAAAGATTAAGCCTTATCTAGTCTATACAGGTTCAGGTAATAAAATGTTAGACATAAACAAAGCTGCTAAAAAGCGCGAGTACTTAGAGAATATATACAAGCTAGCTTTAAAACTAGCAGATTTTGAAATGTTTATTAGAGGCATATTAGAAAACGGTGTGGAAGCATTGCCAGAAGATTTTAGGCAGAGGTATGCAATAGATAGTTTTGAACTCATGGAGATTCCAAAGCCGAGTCCAAGAGTTATAATAAGAGCTTTAAAGAAGTACAATCAATTATTAGGTATGGGTGCAAAGCCAGATCAGATAGAACCTATAGTGACAAAGCACTTTATAGAAGACATACTTAGGGGTGAGTACCAATTTACAAAGTTAGGAGAGATTACTTATGGAGATTTCATAAAAATGATGGCTATAAGCAAGAGGTTGATACCGGCAGAAGTGTATCCAGACATAAAAGTTGAGGAAGAAGGCGGAGAAGACAGTGAAGAGGAGGAATAAAGATAAAATTCTAGATTAACCAAAAATTAAGTTTTACAAAAAGCGCAAGTATGTTTTTAACGCTTGCGCTTAACAATTTTGAATCCTTTCAAGAATTTCTTGTTTGGCACGAAGAACACTTCTTGGTTGGAAACAATTTTTGTTTCTAAAAGGTTAATGCTTTCTAAAACGCCTTTAATGTCTTCAACAACGATGACAATGCCTGGTTTCAAGCCAAGCTTTTTCAGTTTGAAACCTGCGATAATGTTTGGGAAGAAGTCTTTCAAGAATAGTAAGAAGGAGACAAGAACTGTTAGCAACACTAGGATTAGGAAAATGTTAAGCAATGGCGTGCCAATGCCTAGAATGTTTAACGCTTGTAAGAATCCTGCAATGTAGAACAGGTAAGCAATGAATATTGATAAAGACTTTTCAACGCTGAAGTGGATGTTTAAAACAGTTAAAGCTTTGTCAACAGCGAATTCTGACAAGAGTTTTCTTAAAAACTTGGAAGCTAGGTGTCCAGCAATCAAGCCTAGGAAGAAAACTGACAGTGCAGCAATGATTTTTAACACTATTGCAGAGTATAAAAAGCTTTGCAAAGCATTGAAAAACTGCATCATTTTTAATGTTTTTATTGAATGGCCCTGCGGGGATTTGAACCCCGGACCTCTGGTTTGCTTAGGCTTTTATTTTGTTGTACAGAGCACTGCCATATAAGACCAGCGCTCTAACCACTAAGCTACAGGGCCTGTTATTGTTTGTTAAAGAAAAAAATTTTGGTTTTTAAATATTTTTGCTTTAAACATAGGGGTTTTTAGAAATATTTAAAAACAAGGAATTCAATATTAGTTTTTCAATGGTTTTGAAAGAGGAAAGTGCAAGGCTTGCAAGTCTTGAGAAAAAGATTGACGAGATTAATGCAAAGCTTGGACATGTGGAGAAGTTGTTAAAGAAAACGTTGAGAGAGGAAGAGCAAGAGCTTAAGGAAGAAAAAACGCTTGAGAAAGAAGAAGATGTTGAGATAAAAAGATTGGAAGAGCTTGAACGTGTTGAACAACAATTACAGAGAGAAGTGAATCCTGAGCCTTTAACAAAGATTACAAAGCATGACATTGCGAAAGCTTTCGTAGGTGCTTTGATGGGTGTTATTGGGCATTTCGCGTTTTTTTACGGCGTTGAGATTAGTAAGGAGTTAACAATGACTAGGGCTTCCTTGCTTTTAATCACTAGCTTCATTGTTTGCGTTGTGTTTTTATACTTCACAGGTTTTAGAAAGATTTCTGACAAGGTCTTGATAAAGTTTTTACCCTTGAGGGCTATAGTGTTGTATGCTACGAGCTTGTTCGTTGTTGTCATTGTTTTAACACTCTTCGGTTTTGTGAGTCAAGACGTTGCAAGCTTTTACAAAGAGATAGCGAGTATTAGCTTGCTAGCAGTGCTTGGAGCTTCAACTGCTGACTTGATAGGGCGTGATTAAAATGTCATTGATTCAAAACATTTTACAAGTATTGCAACGCTTGAAAGAAGAGCTTGAAAGAAAAGAAGCTGTAGAGAAAACAACGCTTGAAAAGTTAGAGCAAGTCATTGCTTTGATAGCTATGAATCAAGGTTTAAACAATGAATTAGCATACCTTGACAAGATTTTGAAAGCAGAGCAAACCATTGAGTTATTCACTGATAACGAGTTGAAAGCTTTAGATAACGCTTTGAAAGAATTGTTGAAAAACTCAGAATCTGAAAAACATGACAGTGAAGCATTTGTTAGCAAGATTTCAATGTTGAAACAAGAATTGTTAAGGGAAGAGCAGGGTGAAAAGAGTATAGAAAATCTTATCAAACAATTAAAGTTAATGCTTGAAAAGCATGGCGATGAAGAAAACATTAAAAAATTGTTAAAAAACATTGAAAACGTTTACAAAACAATTTTAAAAGTGTTGAAAACCGAAGAAAAAGAAGTTGAAAACATTTAAAAAAAGAAAAATTTTAAAAATAGAAAAAGCTTTGAATAAGTTTAATTAAAAATTGCGAGGTGAAAAAAATGGCTGAGATTGAAGACAGAGCGGTTAGTGAGTTTGGTTTCGCAGCAGATTTAAGAATATTCCAGAAGGATTTAAGAAGGGAAGAATTGGATTGGAGCGAGTTTCTTAAACATATTCAAGATCCAGAATTGAAGAAAAGATTAGAGGACTTTCTTAAGAATACTGAAGGTATTGAAGGTGTCTTATTGCGTATGATAGAAATAGTGGCGACAAAAACAGCAAAATTGCTAGAAGAGTTAAATAGTAGACTACAACAGGTTGAAAATAGAATTGAAAAATAAAAATCTTTTTTCAAGCTTTTTTATTAATGTTCTTCTTGTATTAAACTAAGTATTAAGTCTTTTAACTTGCACAGTAGTTTAGAACTGTCTTCTAAGTATTGTTTTGCCTCGTTAGGTTTTATTGTTTGTGTTTTGATCTTTTCCAAGCCTGTTGCAACGCTTTGAACGTATTGAGATAGCTCTCTAACAGTTTGCGGGTTTAAAACGCTTTTTCCTTGGTTGTTAATAAAGAGCTTTAGATATGTTTGTATTAGTTTTTGAAGTTCATGTTCAAACTCGTCTTTGTTGAAATGCTCATAAATCTGGCTTATATCTTCTAAAGCTCTATTGTATCTTAGGCTGTCTGAAAACAATTCTGAAAGCGTTGCAAAGTTTATGTTAGCTGACAAGATCTTTCTCTCAAGGTTTAAACCTAGCTCTCTAAGCTTTTTCAATTCTTGCAATTCTTGATAATCTCGCAGCATTTTTAACCTCCTACAAACTTTCTATAACGCTTTATAGCATTCACGATTTCTTCAAAGTTTGGAACGTTTTGTTCTAACAAATCAATGCTCTTCCTATAGATTTCTGGAGTTTTCTTATCGCTGTAAAACAGTTTTAGCTCTAAAGGTGTTGAAACGTATGGGCTGTAAAGCATGATTTTAATTCCTCTTTTATCGTGATGGTAAACACCCCCTGTGAGCACTAAACACACAGTCTTACGCTTTTCTAAAAGCTTTAAAATACTTTCCTCTTGATTTGTAGGTTGCTCTCCAGGCTTTGTTGGGAAGTTCAAGTCTGAAATAATAAAGTCTGGATAGTGCTTGTCTAGAATTTCCTCAGCTTCTTGAAGCGTTTTAGCAACTAACACTTCATGATCTTTAAAAGCTTCTAAAGCGTTTTGAATGTTTTCCTCGTCATCTTCTATTAACAAGATTTTGTAAGTTTTACTTGATTTGTGTTCATCACTCATTCAATCCACCTCCCATGATTTTAAGGTTTTTGTTATTATAATGCTTTTGGAAGTCTTGTTTTTAAATTTTTTCTTTTTTCAAAAACAAAAAAATTTATTAATGTAAAAAGGCAGAGTGACAAGCATGCCTAGCATTTGCAGTGTGGGACACCTAGCCTTGGATTATATTTTAGGCTTGCCAAAGTTTCCAGAGCTTGAGAGCGAAGTTGTTGACTTGAACTATTTTACCAGAGAGTATGGCGGAGTAGCTGGGAACATGGCTGTTATTTCTAGACATCTAGGCTTAAACGCTAGCGTTTGCAGTTATATAGGTAAAGACCTTTACGGCTTGATGTATCTTAGGTATTTGAAAGAGTTAGACATTGACGTTTCACAAGTAAGGATTGTTGATGAAGAAACGCCTAAAGCAGTTTTCTTGATAAATGAGTCTGAAAATGTGAAGAAGCAATACTTTTATGAAGGCGTGTCTCCAGTTATAAACATGCCGAGCAGTGAATGGTTGAACAAGCATGACTTGGTTTACCTAGCTACTAAGCATGTTGTTGACACATTAAATTTTTTAAGAATGATTGACAAGTCTAAAACGTTAACAGCTATTGATCCTTGGCTGTACATAAACCATGTGACAAGTCAGGAATTGAGAGAAATTCTTTCAAAAACAGACGTGTTGTTTGTTAGGAACGAGTTGCAAGACAAGATTTTAAAACTAGCTGGCATGAAAAGCATTGAAGAATTGCAAAACCTTGGCGTTAGCATAATTGTTAAAACAATGGGCAAGGAAGGCTCAATAACTTATTACAAGCAAGGTCTTAAAGGAAAACAACTGTACACGCCAGCACTGACTGAGATTGCTGTTAAAAAGGTTTACCCTTCAGGAGCTGGTGATGGTTACAGGTCTGGATTCCTAACTGCATTGTTGAAAGGTTTCAGCATTGAAGAAGCAAGCCATATCGGAGCAGTTGTTGCAACGTTCGTGCTGCAACAGCCAGGCATTCAAACAAGAATTCCTACTTGGAAGCAAGTGTTAGAATTCTATAAAGAAATCAAAAAGTCTGGAATCTTATAATTACTAAAAACAGTTCTACTTAACAACGTCTGCAGTTGCAGCTCCAAGCATTGAAAAACCCATCACGAAAAACAATAATTTCAAAACGTTTTGAAAGCCTAGACTTGCATAGCCTAAAAGAATTATAAAAGAAAGCGTGACTGTGAAAGTGATTAAAAAAATGGATAAAACCCTTACAGGAATGCCTAACACAAGCTCTCTCTTAAACAAGTGATAATTCGTGTGGAACAAGATCACTGTTGAAAGCCAGAAAGACAGTAAGAATAAGACAAGAATGTTTATCAAAGGCAAAGCAATGATAAACTCTGCAAGACCCATCTCTAAAAACAAAGGACTAGCACCTATGAACGCTCCAACAATCTGCTGGAAAACATCTGCCTTGCTAAAAGGGTTTGGAAGCAAATGCTTAGGAATTGGAGACTTATGAGTTAAAGATAAAGACTTGTCCTTCTTTATAGTTTTAAACTCTAAAGACTTTAGATCAGACTCAAACTTAGTGTTCATGCAATGCTTTAAGAATTACAAGTATTTATAAGTTTTGATTAAAAACATTACTGGATTGGCGGAGGGAAGCCTTGAAACTTAGGCTTTATGATTATTCGTATGACGTCAAACCTGTCAGCTGAGAGTTCCGTCCATCGCGTTCCATGTTTTTGAAGGTGAGAAGCTAGTTGTCTGACACCGAAAGAAAAAACAATCTCTTTTTTAGGTGTGATGCCACAGTTAATATCTTCAAAAAATTTGAACAGAACATCTCTTTCATTATTTTTAGAAGCTGTAAAACTCCTACCGCCAGCCCCCTGTACTAAGCTATAAATATTAAGCCATGTTCTAACATTGCTCAAACTTTGGCCTAAACCTTCAATATTTGATTCTATTCTAACGGTGTATAAGTCTAAACCCCCACTAGCTCTTTTTAGTCTTGCATCAATTGTGTCCTTAAGTTCTTGAGCTAGTTTTAAAAAAGCTTGCCTGTCTTGGTTTGTTGGAAAAACTCCTTGATTAAGCTCTCCTTTTTCAAGTTTAGAAAGAATTTCATACATGTTATTATCTTTTGCTAATCGTTGTAAAAGATCACTCCAAAATTGTCTATCAATTAAACCTAATTC
>JAGGZX010000092.1 GCA_021161785.1 Candidatus Woesearchaeota archaeon
ATATTAATCTTCTTGTTCTCAACACTGTTTTTATGGAAGCTTAGCCCGCCTTGGGCTTTCACTCTGTGCATTTTAAGCATTATCATGATCATAGCTAGCTTTATATCCCTCACTTACACTGAAAGCGTTGAAGAGTTAGAAGAGAAATAGTTAAAACTTTAAATTAAAGCTTTAAAACACTTCTTCTCTCACTGCTTTCGGACTGGAACCGCCGTGCCATGTTAGCCTAGGCCTTATCTGTATTGCGTAAAGCCTTTCATTAGTATCGTCAAAAACAACTGCTGACCCTTTAACCCTTGGCAACCTGTCCATGCTGTCAACCAAGCTTTCAACCATGTAGCTTTGAGTTAATGCTTCTAAAGCTTTAACATCAACCCTTGCTGTAACTCTATGGCTTATAACAATGTCTGACTGGGTTACAACGTCTCCATGGATTCTTCCTGGTTGTTGCGTTGCTAACACCAAGCTAATGCCTGGCTGTCTGCCTTCTCTTAAAATCGTGATTAAAGCGTCAGTAGCTAGGGTTTTGCCTTTTGCAGGTAGAAACTCGTGAGCTTCATCAATGAACAGCCATACTAAAGGTTTTTCTCTAACTTTCAAATCAACAGTGTATGAGTGTAATTCATGCTCTATCTCATTAATTTCTTCAAAACGCCTAGCGAGCATTCTTTGCTTGAACAAGTTTTTAGCAAACAAGCCAACAACCAAGCTTTTCAAAGTCCAAGAATTCGGCATGAAGCTGTAACAACTAACATCAATCACTGTGATCACTCCAGGCTTTACGAGGTGTTCAATAGTTGGTGCTTTACTGTTAAACAAGCCCCAAGACAGCGTTGCTTTAAACCTTGCGATAGCAGCTTTTTTTACATCAGTTGCAAAATCTTTTGTTAGCGAAATCTTTTTTATAACGTCTTGAACGTTAAAGCTTTGCCTTGATTGTTTCAAACTCGTAATAACGCTTGTTATTAAAACTCCTAAGCTTGAATCTTGATCAATGCCGAACAATTCAAGCCAGTCTTGAGCGTCTAAGTCTTTAGGGTTGATAGCGAATTTTTCATCAACAGGCATGCCTTGTTCTTTGTAAGTGTTGAAAAAACCTTCTGGAACAAAGATTTTCACATTGCTAACGAAACCTTTAGGTTCTAAACCCCAATGTTTTAACAAGTCCTTGTCTTGCTTGTTAGGATACTTCATAGTCCAATAAATACCCATTGTGTCCAGGATAACAACTGATAAATGCTTTGCAACTTCTAAATCAGTGCTTGCCAAGCCTTCAGCTATGACACCCATTGTGTAACTCTTACCACTGCCCCTTTTGCCACAGATATAAACAACATGACTCCTAGCAATGTCTAAGAACACGTTGTTAGCCAAGCTCACTGTCTGCCCCATGCGCACGTATTGCTTGCCAAGAAAGATTGTGCCTTTCAAGCCTAAGTGCTTGTCTTCACTAAACCTTCCAATAACGATTTCATACATGGCTTGTAAACAACAAGCAATCTTTTTAAATGTTTATTAAAACTATGCAGTAATGATGAGCTTTAACAAGGACTATGCAAAGCTTTGCAATGTTCCAAAACACTTAGTTAAAGAATTAGAAAAACAGAAAAACATGTTAATCAATTATTGGAAGCACAACAACATTATAACTGATGAAAAAGTTTTAAAAGCGTTTGAAAAAGTGCCTAGAGAATGCTTTGTTCCAAAGCATTTGAAAGCTTTCTCTTATGAAGACAGGCCTTTACCAATAGGTTTTAACCAGACAATAAGCCAGCCAACAACTGTTGCTTTAATGACGCAAGCTTTAAACCTAAACAAGGGTGACAAGGTTTTAGAAATCGGCACCGGCAGTGGTTATCAAGCAGCCCTCATTGCAGAAATCGTGAAGGCAGGCATTGTTATAACCACAGAAATTGTTAAACCCCTAGCTTTGAAAGCTTGTAAAGTTTTAAAAAAACTAGGTTTTGAAAACGTTAAAGTTTTACACCATGACGGAAGCTTAGGTTTTGAAAAACAAGCTCCTTACAACAAGATCATTGTAACAGCTGCAGCTCCTAAAATTCTTGAAACATGGATTGAACAATTAGGTTTTAACGGCGTTTTAGTAGCCCCTGTTGGCGGTTTAGAAGTACAAACCCTGGTTAAAGTTGTGAAGAAGGAAACATTAAAAATTTACAACCTTGGAGAATTTGTTTTTGTACCGTTAACAGGCAAGCAAGGCTGGTTTTTAACATAAACATCATGCATTGTGCAGTCTTTCAAGAACTGTTTCAAAAGGCTTGCCTTCAATAACTAAAGCTCTTAAAAGCTTGCCAATCGTGAAAGGCCTAGGGTTTTGGAAGATGTTACGCCCAACAACGAATCCTGAAACACCAATGCTAAGCGCTTCTTTAACAAAGCTTAAGAATTCTTCATCAACAACGCGTTCACCGCCAGCAACTAAGACTTTAGCCCTGCCAGCAGACTTGACAACCCATTTAAAACCCTCCCTGTCATGATTGTATTTCAGTTTTACAAAATCAGCTCCAAGCTCTAAACCAAGCCTTGCAGCGTAAGCAATCACGTCAGTGTTTAACTCGTCAATACCATTGCCTCTGGGATAACTCCAAAGAATCACTGGCAAGCCGTAATCATGAGCTTTCTCAATAACACTAGCTGCTTCTTCAAGCATTTCATGCTCTTCATGACTTCCAGGGTAAATTGTGTAACCAACAGCGTCAGCTCCAAGCTTTATAGCTCTCTCAACACTGCAAACCTGGCTGCTTATCAAAGGCTTCACTCCTAAACGCGTATGCCCGTTAAGCTTGACAATTAAAGGCACATCCCTGTAAAAAGTGTTGTAATACTTTTCAGCAACGCCTGCGTGCACAACAATGCCTGTAAAACCAGCTTCTAAAGCAACGTCAAAAACGAAAGAAGGATCAATGGTTTTCACATTGAAATCTTTAGGCCCGTGTTCAAAACCATGATCATAAGCAAGCATTAAAGCTTTCCCGTTAGATAAAATCCTGTGAACTTGAGCTGCCAAGCGCTCACCCCTTTTTTGTTTTTAAAACATTTAAATGTTTAAAACACTTCTTATTTAAAAATATTTCTCTTTAAACCTGCAAGCTAAGCGTTAAACTCTATGATCAACTTGTCCCTTTCAAACCTGTAAGACTTAACATCTAAAGGCACAGGGATCTGCTTTACAAAAACACAATCCTTGCAAGGTATTAAAATCTCAACACCCTTACTTGTTGAGTGTATTTGAAGTTTAGACTTTTCAGCTCTAGGCGTTTCTAACTCGTAAATAATTGAATCAGCCAGCCTTCTAACCCTTGTCTTAGGTGTTAAAACTTTTTTACCATTAATCTTTTTATCGTTAAGCTTTAAAGAACTTTTAATGTCATGGTTTTGTCTTTCACTGCCTTGCTTTAAAGCTTTCAACTGTTCAGGCGTTAAACGCACAGCTTTAATCGTGAAGTGAAAATCCTTTCCAGGCTCAGCGTTTGACATGAAATCAGAAATATACCTGTCTAGTTGTTGTATAAAATCCTTACCTAGCAAGCGCTCAGCAATCTTTGTCATGATTTTCAAATTCCTAGGTATTTCAACGCTTGCAAAGTCTTGATTGCTTGCTTGCAAGCCTTGCTTTTTATCATTAACATTTAATTCAACACCGCAATAAGGGCAAAACTTGAAATCCTTCTTAACGCGTTTTTTACAATTCCAACAAACCAATTTTTTATGCTTTTTAAAAACCATTTTAACACAAGCATGTAATCATTGTTTAAAAGTTTTTTGGAACACTTTAACAAGCCTGCCGCCGCCGGGATTTGAACCCGGGACTTCCACGTTGCATGATCGCTCTTCATAGCTTTAAGCTCTGCGCTCAATCGTTATGAGCGTGGCGCTCTAACCGCTGAGCTACGGCGGCAAAAAAGCGTTGTTAATGCTATAAAGGTAATTCTTGAGTGTTTAAAACATTTAAAATTTGTTCATGAATCTTTTTAAGCTCTTGTTCTGAAGCACTGGTTTGTGGCCAGCTTTTCAATCCGTCATTGTTAAATCTTGGAATGATGTGCCAGTGGCAATGCATTATTTCTTGACCTGCAGCTCTGCCATTGTTTAATCCAATGTTGAAACCGTCAGCTTTTAAAGCTTTCACTATTGCTGAGCTAACCTTTTTAAAAGCTTCTAACAATTGCTCGCAGTCAGTTTCAGGCATTTCTTGAATTGTCTCGTAATGTGTTTTAGGAATGATTAACGCATGACCCTTAGCTATGGGTTTAATGTCAAGTATTGCAATGAATTTCTCGTTTTCAAAAATTTTAAAAGCAGGGATTTGCTTGTTAACAATCTTGCAAAAAACGCATTCTTGCATAGTTCCACCTCAAACTGTTTTAACAAATTCTTGCAATTCTTGCATGTTAGTAACTTTTGGCTTGTAATCGCGTAAATTCTTCCTATCCATGAGCACTGCTTTCAAGCCTGCTTGCAGTGCAATGTTAACGTCGCTTTGAATCGTGTCGCCAACCATTAAAACTTGTTCTGGCTTCAAACCAAGCTTTTTCACTAGCAAAGAAAATATTTCCTTGTTCGCTTTTAAAAACCCTGTTTCAAAACTGTAAATAATGGTTTTGAAATACTTTGCCAAGTCATATTTTTGAACAATGCTAGGCACTGAGAAGTTGTCAGTGTTTGTTATTAACGCTAAGTCATAATCCTTGCTTAAATCTTGTAACGCTTGAACAACGTCCGGGAATGGCTTTGCTAGCAATGTGTTCTTGTTCCACATGCCAACAAGCTTGTCTAGTAATTGCTTCCTAGCAGTCTTGTTGAAAGCTTTACAAACATTTGAAAACCCTTCATACAAATCGTTAAAACTTCTCGTCATGAACGCTTGTTCAAACAACAACACAAAACTTGCAAACGGGATTTTAACTCTCAATATTTGCTGTGCTTGTCTTAAAGGGCTTGGCTTCACTCCTTGCTGCATTAACGTACCCCAGAAGTCAAACGCTATTGCCTTAACCATTCCTACCACCCCAAAGTTTTTTTGAAACCTAAACTTGTTTGAAAGTCACACTTCCTGTTTTTGTATCAATGAAAAACACGCCTCCAAAGTCTGAATCATACAAAGCTCCAGGGTTTAAAACCAATGTTTTCCCATGCAACTCTTTTTTAAACTGATGTGTATGTCCATGAGCTACAATCCAATAATCTCCAGACTCAATAGCTTGCTTCAATACTGGCAAGTGTCCATGCGTTGCAAACAGTTTTTTCCCGTCAATAACTGTTTCAAAGTATTCTGGGTAAAAACTTCCAAAGCTTTGAATCTTGGCTTTCAAGCCTTGCACTTCTCCATCACAATTACCTTTAACAAAAACAGTTTTGAAATCCTTAAACATGTCAGCAGTTCTTGGCGACACAACATCCCCGCAATGGATTAACAAGTCAGGACTTTCCAGTTTTAACACTGCTAACAATTTTTCAACCCTGGCAACGTTGTCATGAGTGTCTGAAATAATTGCTATCTTCAAAGCAAACACCTCTCTAAGCTTGTAATGGACCGGCCGGGATTTGAACCCGGGGCTTCCGCCATGCCAAGGCGGCACTCTACCAGGCTGAGCTACCGGCCCTGATAGTTAAAAATCATTCCTGGAAAACGCTTACAGTTTTATAAATTTTTGGATTGTCACAGGTTTAACAACAACACTTAAAAACTCTAAACCATAACCAAGGCCATGGTTTTAGACAGTTTGAGCAAGGGTTTAAAAACAGCTTTAGAAAAAGTTGCTAAAGCGTTAATAGTTGACCAGTCTGTTATTGACGAGCTTGTTAGAGAATTACAAAGAGTTCTCATCAAAGCTGATGTTAATGTAAAGCTTGTTTTTGAACTTTCTAAAACTATTAAGCAAAGAGCTTTGAAAGAGAAACCGCCTCAAGGCGTTACTAAGAAAGAGCATTTGATAAACATTGTTTATGAAGAGCTTGTAAAGCTTTTAGGCAGTGATTTTGAAGAATTAAAATTAAGGTCTAAACCTTCATTCATAATGCTTGTCGGCTTGTTTGGTAGTGGTAAAACAACTACTGCTGCAAAGCTTGGATTGTATTACAGCAAGAGAGGTTTTAAATGCTTACTATTAGGAGCTGACACTCACAGGCTAGCTGCTTGTGAACAGTTAAAACAGTTAGGCTTGAAAGTAAAACTACCAGTTATTTGTTTGAAAGGCAAAGGCAAAGCTTTAGCTCAAGAGTTTTTAAAAATCAAGCCAGAGCTTGAAAAGTATGACATTGTAATCATTGACACTGCTGGCAGGGACGCTTTGAGTTCTGAACTTATTGAAGAAATCAACTTGCTTTCAAAAAGTGTGAATCCTGACGAAGTGTTATTAGTGTTATCTGCAGATATTGGTCAAGCTGCTGAAAAACAAGCAAGAGCATTCCATGAAGCTTGTCATGTCACAGGCATTATTGTTTCAAAGCTTGACGGCACTGCTAAAGCTGGCGGCGCCTTAGCTGCTTGTAACGTTACAAAAGCTAAGATCAAATTTATTGGCGTGGGTGAAAAACCTGAAGATTTAGAAGTTTTCAAGCCTAAAAACTTTGTTTCAAGACTGCTCGGCATGGGTGACTTGGAAGCATTGCTTGAAAAAGTGAAGCACAACGTTGATCAAGAAAAAGCTGAAAAGCTTGGCAAGAAGGTTTTGCAAGGCGATTTCACTCTTGTTGATTTATACGAACAAATGCTTGCAATGCAAAAAATGGGTCCTTTATCAAAAATTATGAATTTAATACCTGGACTTGGAGGTTTAAACATTCCTAAAGAGGTTATTGAGCAACAACAAGCAAAACTTGAACGTTGGCGTTACGCAATGGACAGCATGACTAAGCAAGAACTTGAAAATCCTGAAATCATTAAAGCTAGCCGTGTTGAACGCATTGCTAAAGGCAGCGGTGTTAGCGCTTCAGAAGTTAGGCAAATGCTAAAACAATACATGCAAACTAAGAAATTATTAAAACAGTTTAAAAGCGAGAAAGACGTTCAGAAAGCTTTGAAGCGATTACAACAACAAGGTTTAAGGTTTTAAAATAAACAATTGCTTGGGTTAGGTAAACATCTAAAAAGCGCAATATTCATATTGTTTCTAATGCTAAGCTTTTGTTATGAAGGTTTTGATTTATGGTTTTAAACCATACAGGGATTATAAAGAGAACGTAACTGAGAAAATTGTAAGGAAAATTA
>JAGGZX010000058.1 GCA_021161785.1 Candidatus Woesearchaeota archaeon
AAATTATTCTTGAAGATCAAGCCTTAAAAACTTTTAGAAACTTTTAAATGCTTTAAAACATTTTCATGCAATCGTTTCAAGAATTCTTGACGATCCTCTATTTTCACAATGTCTGAAAATCCTTGCGCGAACAAGTTAAAACCGAACGGGCTGGGACCTGGAACGTATTGGTCAACAATTCTTATTTTTCCCTCACTGATCCAAGAAACAACTTTTTCAGCGTTGGAAACATCCATCAAGTCTTCTAAGATTTCTCTCTTAGCCTCCTTTATTAAAGGGAAGTCTTTGTTAATCTTCTTAACTGTTGAGAATAAAACCCTGCTAAGGCGTTGCTGCCTGCCAACGGTTTTTGAACTACCCTTGTAAGTTCTTAAAATCATTAGAGCTCTCGTTGCGCAGTGCCTGAAACGCCTGTAAAGCAGTTCTGTGCGTTCCAAGCTTTTCTCAGCTAAAAGCCTTACATGTTCGGGTTTTAAACCGCTTAAAGCTTTACTAACAGGTAAAACTCCAACTCTTTTCAAGTAAAAACCGTTATCACTAACACCTATCTCTAAATCCTTACCCTGCTTTATCAAGCTGCTAACAGCCATTGCTGTGACGCGGCTTAAAACGTCATTAACGCGCCTGCCGTACAAGCTGTGAATTATTGCAAAGTGTTGCCTACCTTGCTTGAAGTGTTCAATAACGAGTTTCTTGTCATGCGGAATCGTGCTGTAATAGTATTGTTCTCTAAAGTAATTGTAAATCGCTCTGGCAGCTTTCTCGTCAATGTTTAAGTAGTTATGCAAGAATTCTAAAACGTCTTGCTTTGAAGCTTTACCGTCAAACAATTCTTCCATGTAACGCCTAAACCTTTGAATCATTAGTGCGAGTTCAAAACTTAAAGGAAGCATTTCACTAATCCAAGAAGGAATTGTTGGTGTTTTATTAACAGCTGCTCTGACGTAAGCAGTCATGTTTCTTGCATGTAAAAACTCGTAAGTGTCACCTCCCAAAACGAAAATGTCTCCTTTTCTTAAGCGCTCAAGAAATGCTTCATCAATCTTTCCAATAACAGCTTCTCCTGAAGGCTTCTTAACTTTTACCAAGACAAAGCTTTCATCAGGAATTGTTCCAATGTTCGTCATGTAAATCATTCTTGTGAGCTTACCCCTCCTGCCAACAGTGTTTGTTTCAGTGTCAAACCAGATTTTTGCATAAACATTTCTATCAGTCAAGCTTGCGTAATGGCCTGCTAAGTACTTTAACACTTCTTCAAAGTCACTCCATGACAAGTTTTTAAAATTGTAAGACTTCCTAAAAGTGTTAAACAATTCCTTAGCATTCCATTTTTCAACCATTACAGCTCCAATGACTTCTTGAGCTAGCACGTCTAAACAGTTAGTAGGTATGTGTATGTTGTCAATGTGTTTTTCTAAAGCAGCTTTCACTAGCAAGGCACATTCAACCAAGTCATCCCTGTCAAGAACAATGATTCTGCCCTTACTAGACTGGTGCAACTTGTGACCGCTACGGCCAACGCGTTGTAAAGCCCTAGCAACGCTTTTAGGACTGCCTAAAAGCAAGACTAAGTCAATGTAACCAATGTCAATGCCTAACTCTAAACTCGTGCTGCTAACAACGACTTTAAGCTTTCCTTGTTTCAGTCTTTCCTCAATCATGAACCTTAAATCTCTGCTCAAGCTTCCGTGATGAGCTCCGATAGCGCTTTCAGGCGTAGCATCTTCTTCTTTCAAATAGGTATAGCTTTTTGGGAATAATGTTTTCAAGTGATGCACAACTCTCTCAGTAGCGCTGCGAGTGTTGGTAAATATTAGAGTTGTCCTGTGCTGCTGTACCAAGCTGTCAATAAGCTTGTACATACTACTGTGTAATTTTTCAAAAGGCGTGTTGATAAGATCTTCAGCTACAGAGATAACTTTTAAATCAAGGTTTTTCAAAAACCTAACATCAACAACTTTGCAATGCCTAGGAACATTATTTTCAGGATCTTCAAAACCAACAAGGAATTTAGCAACTTCTGTTAAAGGGGCAACAGTAGCGCTTAAGCCAATCCTTGCAAACCTTGCTTTGCGATTCAACCTTTCAAGCGCTAAGGTTAATTGAACGCCTCTCTTGCTCTCAGCAAGCGCGTGCACTTCATCAACAATAACCCACTCAACAGATTGTAATAACAAGCCAAACTTGGGACTAGTCAAGGCAATGCTAAAGCTTTCAGGAGTAGTGATTAAAATGTGGGGCGGTTGTTTAAGCATTTTTGATTTTTCACTACTAGACGTGTCTCCTGTTCGGATGGCTACTCTTAAGTTAACATCTCTGCCATGCTTCTTAGCAATGCTTTCAATCTCTTGCAATGGTTGGAGAAGGTTCCTCTTAATGTCGTTAGCAAGCGCTTTTAAAGGACTGATGTAAACGCAGTAAACCCTGTCTTGCAACAAGCCTATATCAGCTAAGCTTACGAGCTCGTTAATAATTGCTAGAAAAGCTGACAGTGTTTTTCCACTGCCAGTAGGGCTTGTTATTAGCAAGTTCTCTCTAGACCTGACGAGAGGGATAGCATATTTTTGCGGAGGAGCAAAGCTAGAAAAATTGTTTTGAAACCATTCTCTAACAAAGGGGTGGAGCATTTCTAACAATGCTTCATCACTGTATTGTTTTGTAACGAATTCAATGCGATCATTGCTGTCAAGGTTTTTGTCAAGCTTTTCTCTAACCATGCTGGTAGTGGTGCGTCAAGGTTAATAAAACCTATGCGCCTAGTGCTTTAATCAAAGTCTTAACACTTGAGAAAGATCTAAAGTTTTTAAACCTAAATCTTAAACTCCACGCTTAGAATAATGCTGGTTATATAATCATGATTATCTTTTTTATAAATTTTTCGGTTACAGGCTCTGTAAACTTATTGTTGGCGAATTTATTAAAAAATATACTTCAAAAAGAAAGAAATCAAAAAAGAAGTGTTAACTTTTTACCTGATAAATTGTTGCCAATTCAATCAATTCATGCTGCTTATGATTCAATCCTAAATCAAGTCCAACAGTTTCTGCAGGTGTTTTACCTTTTAAAATTTTATGTGATCTAATGAAATTGTAAAATATAAAACAGCAGTCAAAATTATTTGTGCTGTTTCTTCACTTTTCAAACTTCTCACAACTTTTTAATTTATCCTTTAATGTTCCGTGCAATCTTTCAACAATATTATTTGTTTCTATTGCTCTTATTCAAGCTCTTTTTACGAATCCAATTTTATGTTCTTTGTATCTACTATAGAAAACTTTCTCAGCAACTTTCTTAAGTTGTGTCCACGAAATTCAAGCA
>JAGGZX010000093.1 GCA_021161785.1 Candidatus Woesearchaeota archaeon
AAAATATCTTCTTCCAGTGTTTAAAAAATAATCTTGTTGATTTGGTTTTAAAAATAAGAAATAAAGGCATTACAAGAATAATACCTATAAGCAAGAAAGGTTCCAACAGGTGGGCTGTGCTTAAAAGAAGGCTGAGACTAAATATTAAAGAGTTGACAATAATGTAAACAGCTAATAAAGAATCAATAAAATCTAATTTTTTGTATATCACTATGAAGAAGGGTGCTCCGATTAGAGCTGTGAGAATTAATGGATAAAAATAAAGATGTGGTTTTTTCAATATAAGTAAGAGGAGGATTGCCCCTAGAATAAGAGAGAGATATGCTTTTTTAATATGAAAGCTCATTTTGAATAGCTTTAGGTGTTGGTAATGTTAATTTTATAAATTTTTACAAATGGTGTGTTAAATTGAAGATTAAGCATGTTAGTAAAATTAGGAGACCAAGGGTTGGTTTGATTAAAGAAAGGAATAGGGATCAAAACGTTTCTCTTAGGTATTTCTGGACCTCTAACAGCTGGGTCTAGCCAGTATACAAGGCTTTTGTAAGTCACGTTCGCATTGTCTAGTTGTTTTCTATATTTTGGTTTGTCTTCAATCATTAACGGGTCAAAGAAACCGACAACGTTTCCTTTGTCGTCAAAATAGTATTCGTTCCTAAACCATTGGGCAGTCCATAACAAGTATTTCACTCTATACTTCTTGATGAGTTGTTTCCTTAAAGAATTGTTTGAACCATACAAGATTATGGCTGCGTCTGTCATGCGTTGATTCATGTCAACGTAAGGACTTGCGTGTGTCCTCCTGTAAGTTAAGACTTTCCTACCAGTTAATGCGTTTAACATGAAGCTGTCTTCATTATCAGTTAAAAACACGTCATCTAGCTTTGTGTTTTGCAACACCCAGGAAGCTAGTTGCATTATTTCTTGAGGCAAGTCTTGTTTCCCGGTTTTGAACCATTTATTATTTCTAACGTTTACAACGTGAATCAAAGAGTGTGAGAAGATCAAGAGGAAGACAGCTACAATTAAAACATGTTTTAAAGTTTTTGAAAGTTTAATCTTTGAAAGCATGTAAATCAGTGTGAGTGGCAGTGCAAAGCTTGTTAGGAACGCTCTTGTTTGATGAGGGCCGAAATGCGTGCCTAATATTGGCATTGTGAAAAAATAGTGAATCGCTGCTATGAAACCAGCTATTACTAACAATTTCAAGAATGTTAAGGCATTGCTTTCAACACCCCTTGCTTTCGTTTTTGACAAGAAGAGTGCTGCAACACTAGCTAAGAAAAGCAAGCTAAGCAAGAATTGATAAATTTGGCCTTTGAAAAGCGCTGGAATGTTTAAAAACGTTGTTAAAACATCCATTTTTAAAAAGTATTTTAAGCAGTTGCCAATGCTAGTGTAGTCGTAATAACCATAGTTTTGAATGTCGTTTAAAGTTCTAGCTTTGTACACGAACATTGGTCTAAACCAGTATAATTGCGCTATAACAAGACCTATTAGAAAAGCTAGTAAGAAAACATAATTCTTTTTCCTAAACTCTTCAAACATTTTTTTAATATTTAAACCAAGCTTTCCATGGTTAAACTTAACGTGTTGCAAAATCAAGACATAAAACAACAATATTCCGAAAACAACACTGTTTGAAAAAAATGCTTGCACATTACTCAAAGCAACTAAGCCGTAAGAAATTCCAGTAAATAAACCTGTCTTCAAACAAGGCTTTTTAAAAAGCAACCATAAAGAGATTAAAAACAAAGGTGTTATTACATGCCAAGCGAAGGGTGTGTATTTCAATATCGGAGTGTTTGCCAAGTGTAACGCTGGCAGTATTAGAGAAACTGTTTTATTCCTAGTTATGAAAAAAGCTGCTAAGTAACACAAGATCGCAGATAATGGTATTAGCACTAAAGAGAAATAAAGAACTGCTTTCCACAAGGTCAAGGTTTGAAAACCGAAAAGCTTTGCAAAACCAACTACAAGAACGTGATACAACCATGGAACCCATTGAGGGCTTTCACCTAGCAATTGCGCGTTTTCAAAAACACTGCCTCCTTGAAAAATGTGTTGCATTGTCCCTAAGTGATTATAATAATCTCCGCCGTACAATGGAGAAGGTAATTGTTTGAGCTGGGATATTAAAGAATAATCAATAATCATGAATAATAAAATCATCCCTATCAATGCATAATCCTGCCATTCTAAACGTTTAAAAAGCAAGCACACACCTCCAAAGTTAATCAATGTTCATCGTTGTTAAGACAGGTTTTTAAAGTTTATCAGTTACAACCAAGTTTTTTCTTAACATATGAAGAGATTAATTCAGGGCTTGGCCATTCAATGATTTTAGGGTTGATTATCTTCTCGTTCATGTTGCTCAATGTTTTGCCTTTGTGAACAAAGAAAACTTTTTTGTTTTTAGTGTAAGGCCCATAGAGGTTAGGAGTTGTACCCCCAAATATGCCAACCACGTGAATTCCAAGAGCTGCACCGATGTGTAAAGGACCAGTATCTGTAGAAATTAAAAGTTTAGATTTTGCTATAATACTTGCTGATTGTTTCAAACTTGTTCTTCCACACAAGTTGATAATTCTGTGTCTAAAATGTTTGGGTAAAGCATGTCTTAATTTTTCGACAATCTTAGAATCTCCAGATCCACCTACAAAAATGACTGGAAAGTCACAGCTTTTTAGTATTGAAAGTGTTAATTCAACCCAATGTTTTAAAGGATATCTTGTCTCAACCTTATGAGCACTACCCCCAACACAAATTGAAATGTAGTTGACATCTTTAAAATTGTAGGCGGGTTGCTCATCAATTCTAGGTTTTTTCAATACTGGGCTTTTGGTAGGTAAAGAAACATTTATCGCGCGCAAGAGTTTTGAAACTTTTTCATAATATTCTTCAACAGTGTGCTTGTTTTCTTGCCAGAACAAGTAATTATCAAAAGCTCTCCGCTTTCCAGAACTAGGGGTCGGCATTCCAAAAAACAATTTCGGCTTCAATAATAAACCAATAATTGCTGACAATCTAACAAATTGTTCTAAATCAATGATTAAATCATAATATCCTGCTTTGTGCTTGATTATTCTGTAAATGTCTAAAGGCAGCTTGTTCATCCTTATAGTCAAAACATTATCCACAAGGTCTGGGTATAATTCAAAAGCTTTAGCTGCTTGTGAAAAGCAAAGATAATCTACTTGAAACCGTTTTTTTAACTCTTGAATTAAAGGCGTTAATAATACAAGATTTCCAAACCCGAAAAGTTTTATCAAAAGCACGCGCCTAACTTTAAAGCTTCGCAGTTTATCATTAGAATGTTTATTCCTTAAAGATAAAATCATGATAATTGCTCTTCCTATAAACTTGTCTAGAAGTCTTAAAAAACGCATTTTTAAACGCGCAAAATTCACCATTTTACCTTCCAAACAATAATTCTTAATCCTGTAAACGTTGTTTTGTCACTAAATTTTTCAAAATGCTTAGTACCTGCACCGTCTAAGTAAAACAATCTTGTGAACATGCTATCAGCTAGTTCTGGAGCTGTTATTAAAACTCTGTCAAGATCTGAATCCAGAACAACGGCAAGGTTTAACGTAGCGTTGTTGTAAGTAATTGTTGTTAATTCTAATCCTTTCACTATTACAAGTTTTTTAAAACTTGCTTGCTGCGGGTTAGATCTTAAGCCTTGCTTGTTAATGAAGTACATGCTCGCTGTTACAGTGTTGTTTGCTAGATCAATAACTGCTTTTTCTAACACTAAATCTGCTTGGGGTTGCCTTGCTATGATGGCGTTAAAAACGCATGTTAGTGTTTGGTTTTTCCTGTTGCAAGGCTTCCATCGTTGTGTTAAATAGTTAGGCCAAGGAGCTATCCAATCGTTAGCTTGTTTTTCACTAGTCAAGGATTGGATTTCATAATACATGTTGGTTGCTTGTTCTTGTGACAAGTTTAATTTTTGTTTCAGCATTGGAATTGCTTTTTCTGCTGGCTTGCCTTTAACGTTAAGGTAAGCCCATGCTCTTGCAAAGTCCCAACTGCCAAAGTGACCCCAAACTCCTGCTTTGCCAACCATGTCTTCAGAAGTTATTAGGAAAGCTTCCGGTGGCTTGCAATGCGTCTTGTTTAAAACTTTCTCAATGATTGCTTCTGGAATTCCTTTCTGTGTCAAGAATTGCCTAGCTTGATCTCTATCCATTGTTAAGATCTTGTTTAACTGTTTTATAGTTGTTAAGGTGTCCTTGTTGTAGTTGTTTAATATTTCAAAAGCTTGATTGCTGCCGCAGTCTAACATGCGTAAAATGCCTATAGCTAAGGATTCATTATTTGTTAATAATAATTTGCCAACCCAGTGCGCCATTGGACTGTTTTGACTAGCACCGTCAAACGTTACTGGGCGTTCAGCGATTGCTTTAAACCAGTGACCGAAATCCCACCAAGAGGTTATTATAGCGTTTTCAGAACTATTATTTTTTATATTTGTTAGTGTTTCAAACCATGCGTCTGTCATGCTAGGCACTTCTTGCTTTGCAGCAGTGTTGATAGCTTTTAAAGGCATTACTAGCAAGCTAGCGATGATGATTAACAACAACAAAGCACTATACGTTGCTGGTATGTTCAAGTTTGTAGACAAATAATTCTTTGTTAACTGGTACAAAGCTCCAAAGCCAATGCCTAAGGCTAGTGCAAAAGCAGGAACCATGAGCATTGTGAAGCGAACACCTTTCGTTGAAGCGTAAAGCGTTGAAACAATCCAAACAAACAACAACAACGCTAGCTTTACATCACCTTCAAGTTTTTCTTTCAAAGACAATGCTAGAATGACTAATAATGGAGCAAAGTAGAGCAAAGCCCACAAGATTATGTTAATGCTTGACATGTTTGTAGTTAATAACAAGTACCAAACAATGCTTGCAGCAAGGATTGTTAAAACCTTCCAAGAAAGTTTTTTCTTAACACCGATAACTGTTAATAACAATCCAAGGCTCGCTATTAAAAAGTATATGGGTTTTTCAAAGCTTATAGTGTTCAAAGCTGATTTAACGCTTGCAGGGTTTAACTCTGCAACTGTTGTGTAAACATTTGGCCACAAATTTTTATGAGCGGCTTCTTTAATAGTTGTGAAAAACAAGGGTTGTAAAGGTGCTCTGATGAAAGATTTCACGTTGTGTGTTAATGCAAAGCTTGTTAAACTCCCAATAATTATGAATGATAATAACACTGTGAGCGTGTTTAAGAATTCTTTGCTAGAGAAAGTTTGAGCAACGCGTTTAACAAGGTTTTTAGTCTTAGCTTCGTAAACGTTTTTAACAAAAATCCATGCGAAAACCATTAATGTAGCAGCTATTAAGAAGTCAAAGATGTACCACCAACCAGTCCATGCAAAGCTGTAAACACCTAGCAGGATTCCAGATCCTATGGCTAATGCGATTGTTTTCTTAAGTTTTTTAGACTCTAAAGCTTCTAAGAATAGCCAAGTAATCCATAACGGGAATACAACGTTGTAAGCGTCAGTGTCTGCAAAGCCTCCTGCTGTGCGGCCTATGAAAGCAGGGTGTAAAGCTGCAATGACTGCTGCTATAAATCCTGCAACGTTACCTCCAAAGCGTTTAGCAATGAAAAACGCTGGAAACACTGCTAGCGCTGAAACTATTATTGGCAAGTAAAAGCAAGTGTGCATTAAATCAAAATCTCCGAAAAAGTTGAAAACTTTGTAAAGTAATAGCTCTGCATAAACATGGAAACTTGCATGTGTTGGAACGCCTAAAGGAGCAACCATTAAAGCATCCCATTCTTGGCCGTTCTTTATAATGTCTCCAACATGGCCATGCCTCAAAATGTTCCTAGTCAACCTGTAATAAGTGTAAGGATCTATAGCTAGCAAATAAGTAGTGCTTTTGTTATCGTATTCGTACTTCATTCTCTGCTTGAAATATTGAGAAGTCTTCCTTACTTGTTCTTCAAACGCTTGCTTGTTAGCATTGTAAAACTCTTGAAACCTTTTATTAATAATTTCTCGTTTCTGATCTTCCGGCAGGAACGGTGTTTGCTGCGAGATTTGATTGCTTATCTGAGCTTTAACAGTGTTCTCTAAAGATTGTCTAGCCCAGTCATCTGTAATGGGCAGCCATTGAGGGTACATTCTGAAATACACTGACAAGAACAACGCAATGAGTATTAAACCAATAGTTATGTACTCCTGTTTAAACTTCACGTTTGAAATGTTTGTGAAAGCGTTTTTTATTTTAGAAAAGTCTATTGTTATTTCTTCCTCTTCTTCTTTACTTTGTTTTAAGCTTTTTTTATGCTTTTCAACTGTTTTCCCTTGCTTAGCATGTTTTTCCCTACTCATCAGTTTTGGCTTTACAAACAGTTTTAAATAATTTGTGGATTTTTATAGTAGAATTGGGTTAAGTTTTTATTCAAACACTACTGATGCATAGCTCACACTGTTTTTATAATCGCCTGTGAGGTCTCCAGAAGTGTAGTACTGCTCTACTAAAACTTTGTTAATTTTTAAACCCTTAGCTAAGCGTAATAATAGTTCTATAGGTTTAGCTCCGCAAATCGTTGCTTGCGTTGCGTCAATAAAGTTTTTAAAACCGTCTGCGTCAAGGTTTTTTATAAAGTTTAAAGCTTTAGCGTCTAATTCGTAAATGTTTTTCTTAACGTTTAAAGTGAAAGGCATGTAATGGTAAAACCTGCCGTAATGCGTGAAGTCGCTGCTTATTATGAAAAAAACGTTTTTTCCTTGGTCAATAATCACTTCTTTAATAGCTAGTGCTAATTCTTTCAAGTCAGTGTCAATGCCAAGGATTAAAGGCGCTATTTTCAAAGCTGGTGCTTGTTCCCCTAGAACGAATTGTAGGAATGGCAACTGGACTTCTAGAGAATGTTCAACAGCATGTAATTGCTCGTTGATTGGAATGTTAGCGTTTCTTGAAAGTTGGATTACAAATTTTGAATCTGTACGCGCAATGCCCAAAGGTGTTTGCCAAGAATCGTTTGACAAAGCTGTTTCAAAACTGTTATGATTGGGTCCTATGATCATGTAAACATCTGGTTTTGGAGTTTCTCCCAGTGCTTTGTAACTCCAAGCAGCTGCCGGGCCGCTATAAGCATAACCAGCATGCGGAGCTATGACTGCTTTAACGTTGCGAGTTTTTAATCCTGGCAAAGCTCCAGGCCCTAGCTTGTGGTGAAAACATTGCTTCATTGTTTGTGTCAATGCATGTTCATTGTCTGGGTAGAAACTGCCTGCAAATCTTGGTAAGCGCATTGTTTTGTTAAATAGTTTGAAGGGTTTATAAATGTGACGGTTTTGCAGTTCTATTAAGTTATTGTTGGTAAACATTTACGATTAGGAGAAGCTCTGCAGAGCTTAGTGGAATCCCGAAGAGTTATTTTTCAAGGCGCCCCGTCAAAAGAGTAACAGTGATGCCTCAAGAACAAGAATCAAGGCTTGACGTTTTTTAAATCTTCTAAAATTTTTTTGGCTTCTTCTTTTGACACAGTTACTCCCGTATCTTCATATAAATCTATGAGTTTATTTAAAGCTATTGATATCCTTTTATCTAAAAAAAGAGAAGCACCAGAATAAATCTTATATATCTGGAA
>JAGGZX010000006.1 GCA_021161785.1 Candidatus Woesearchaeota archaeon
AAGTAAAAGTATATAAATATTTCTATTCAAAAAACGTTTCTATTCAAAAACAACTTGTTCAAAAACAGTAGAAAAATTTTTAAACATGAAAAAAGAAAAACGTTAAACAATGAACGATCTAGAACGATTCATGAACACGCAAAGCAATAAAAGCTTTACCAATGAAAGTTTACGACAAGAACAAGAACTACAACAAGGACTAGATCAAGAACAATTTCAAGAACTAGGCCAAGAACAAGAAAAAAGAGTAATTGCTTTCATATTGATAAACACAGAGCATGACAAGACAAGACTGGTTGCTAAAAAATTGTTGAAAATACCTGAAGTTTTAGAAGTGCACGAGGTTTACGGACAGTACGACATTATAATAAAAATACAATTACCAACGCTAGCAAAGTTGAAAGACTTGCTTTACAACAAGATACGCATGACTGAAGGCGTTTTAAAAACAGAAACATTGCTAACGATTTAAATTTAAAACAACATCTTTAATTGTCTTCTTTAGCATCATAAACAGTTTCTAAAACCTTTTTTAAATCTAAAGCTTTTTTCAAACCCAAACCTTTAATTTTTGACAACTCCTCAACACTGGCATTGAACACGTTTAAAGGCGTTTTAAAACGCTTCAATAACTGCTTGGAAAGCTTTAAACCAAGACCTGGAAGGCTGGAAACAAGGTATTCTTGCAACTCTGTCAAGGTTTTAGGCTTAGCCCTGTGAAGCCTTGCAACGCGCTCGCCAAGCAATTGCTCCCTCTTAGCAATAGCGAATAATAACTCAGCAGTTTCTTTAGGGCTAGAAGTCTTTATAACGCCAACACCGTAATCAATAACAATCGCTGCCAAAGCTCCTAGCAAAGCGTTTTTAGGAACCATTCTAACACTAAACAAGTCTTCAACGCCTTGAATCACGAGTAAAGGCTTCCCAGCACTGCAAAGGTTTACCAATTGACGCCAAAGCCTGCCGTCAAGAAGTGAATCAACAAAATCCTTAACAGTTTTAACCTCAACAACAACGTCGTCACTAAGCTGGTAATCACCAATGCTTAACGATTTTAAAACAATGCTAGCGCCAAGATTGTAAAGCTCTCTCACAACACTGCCAGAGGTTTCTCTATGATCAACCACTATCACAACATCATTATTATGTTTAGACTTGTTTTTGCTTTCATTGCTTTTATCACTCTCTCCACTCTCTCTACTATTAGAACTTGCTTCTCTGGTTTTTTTAAAAAACTCTGTCAAAGACACTGTTCCTGACGCAAACTTTTTAGATTTTAAACCTTGCTCTCTAACATTACTAAAAGCTTCACTCTTTACAGACTCTTGCTTTACACTCGTTTTTAACTGTTTAGCCAACCTCTTAATAGCATTGTACATAGACCTCCTCTTGTGAAACACTGTCCACTTGTAAGCCTCGTCAACAGTGTTTTTAGTGTAGAGGATAATAACCCTTCCAGTTGAATGCCTGCCAGTGCGACCTTTACGCTGGATATGCCTAATCACGCTAGGAATAGGTTCATAAAAAAGCACAACATCAACTTCTGGAATGTCCAAACCTTCTTCACCTATAGAAGTGCTTATCAAGCAAGAAAACGCGTTGTTACGAAAATCCTCAATAACAGCTTTCTGCTGCTTTTGACTTAAACCAGTGCCAGACTTTTTTTGCTGGCCAACAAACACAGAGCTTTTAACACCAGCATCGTCTAAAACTTTCTTGATCAAAACAGCAGTGTCACGGTATTGAGTGAAAATTATGATTTTAGCATCAAGCTTTTCAGACAAAACTTTAAGCACAACACTCTTCAAAACTTGAAACTTTGGATGATCAACACCTTGCCTTACCAAAGAATCAGCTAACGCGAAAGCTTGCTTCCAATCAGGGTCTTGAACAATGCGCTTACCAGCCTTGCTCTTACCCCTAAACGATTCTTCAAACAACTTTTTTGCGAAATTGTGAAACGCTTTAACACCTTGTGTTTGGAGTAACTCCAAAGCATACTGAAGCTTTATAGCCTCAGCAACCATGCTTGCTAGTTGCATAGAACCATAATTACCCTTACTAGCTGACGCTAGCAATTGCTTTTGCAAGTCTAGCAAAGATTTTTTAGTTATACGTTTAAAAGCAGGTCCCATGTTAGAATTCTTCAAACTTTGAAGCCTAGTGTTTAAACACTTTTTTAACAACTCACTAATCTTTAAAAACTCTGCAGGCATTTCAACAGGAACCCATTCAAAAAACACTTTCTGCACGTAAGGCTTCACATCCTCGCTTTGCTCATCCCTAACCTCTAACGCTTCAATGAACAAGTTACGCATAACTTCTTTAATCTTTTCCAAATCACTGCCAGGACTAGCAGTTAACGCTAAAATCCTAGCATGCTTTGCCTGCTGCACGTAAGCCTTAGCAATGAACACGTAAGCATAACTACCCACAGCTCTATGAGCCTCGTCAAAAACCATTAAACTAACATCCTCCAAATTTAAACGTTTAGAAACAATGTCATTCTCAATGCATTGAGGCGTAGCAATAATAATTTTAGAACGCTTATACAATTCTAAACGCTTCTCAGGCTTTACAAAACCAGTCACGAGCTGCACTTGCTCAGGTTTCAAACTCAAAAACTTTCTAAACGTTTCAACATGCTGCTCGCACAAAGGCCTAGTAGGCGCTAAAACAACAACCTTACTGTGTTCATGAACCCTCAACCTGTGAGCAGAAAGCATTACAGCAATAGCAGTCTTACCCAAACCAGTAGGTAAAACAACCAAAGTGTTTTTCAAAACAGCAGTGTTAAGGATAACTTCTTGATAAACACGAGGCTTTAAACCAACCAAGCCAACACCCCTTGAAGAATCACAAACCATACAAAAACCCCAAAACCCAGAACAATATAAAAAACTTTCGCAAAACCAAAGAAAAACCTAAAACAGAAAACAAGAAAAAAACAAACAGGAAGATCAACCTTCATCTTTAATTTCTTCAACAACCCAAGAATTGCCTTTTTTATAAATTTTGTAAGTTCCTTCAACGTTTTCTAAAATAGTGTTGCCATCTAAAGTTTTAACATTTACAAGCGTTCCTCTACCAGAACGAACCTTGTAAACATCCTTGTCTAAAACATCAACCCTATAACCAGAAACATTAATACTATTATCTAAATCAACTACAGCTTGAAAAACACCTTTATCATATCTTTGAATTTCCCACACGCCACTTAGATTGCCAATCCAGTAGTCCCCAAAACTCTTTTCTAAAACAAGCTTACCATCAATAACTAACTTAGCAGGAATTCTACCATCTTTAGAAGCCCTAACCCAGTAAGCACCTCCCTCCTTCTCAACAACTTCGCCTGTTGCAATGATTTTTTTATCAAGGTCAAGCAATAAATCTTCACCATGAGTTGTAGTTTTCGCAAGCTCTACACCCTCAGAACCAGGACCATTCCAAACTTTAATAACACCAGGAATATCCTCAAAAGCACAAACCTTATAAGCACCTTCCTCCTTCCTAACATACGAGCCAGTTGCAATAATTTCTCTTTCAAGGTCGTACAAAACTTCTCTACCAATTCTAAACTCATACCTAACAACTGTGGGCTTTTCTTTACCACCAACTTTTTTCTTTTCTAGAATATCTTTCCAAAGAGCAGCTTCTCTTTGAATGTCTTCCTTTGTTGCGTCTTCAACTTCTTCAAAAACATAATCCCAAGAAAAATCTCCTTCCAAAACATAACCGTTCTCAACCTTCCTCAAAACACCTTTACGAACAATTGCAAACTTGGAATCATTATCAAAAGCTAAACCACCTTTAAACTCAAAAACACCATCTTTTAAAGCTTTAAAATAATCATCACCTTCAATAAAACTCAAAACAAAACCCTTTTCAGGCAAAAACAAAGTTTTAGAACGCGAATTTTCTTTTAACGCTTTCTCAACATTTTCACGCAAATCACTGCTCTTGCTTTCGCTTTTTTCAATTGTTCCAGCCATTAAACAGTTTTTGTTTTTGCAAGTATAAAAAGTTTTTGTGATTCAAGCAATTTCGTCTTACGCGCTATCTAACACCACTTTCCAAGAATTCAAAAACATTTCTTTCTGAGTCAATTAAAACTTGAGTTCCTAAAGGTATTGTTATTTGAGGATCTGTATGTCCAATGTCTACTCCGAACAATATTGGAAAGTCATAATCTTTAGTCCTTTCAATCAATTTTTGTTTTAACATTCTCACTTCGTGATCAGTATATCTAAATGGACGGGCAAAGATTAAGCCTTTTATTTGTTCAAAAACGCCTAACAAGTCTAGCTGTGCTAAATACCAATCCACATACGGCAAGGGTTCTCCTTTATCAAACACTTGGCCTTCTGGCAGTTCTAAAAACAAAATCTTGTTCTTGTAACTTGGCCAAAACTTTGTCCCATCTAAGTGAACAATGCTGCTCAAGCAACCCCCTATTATTTCACCCTTCGCTTTTCCTTCTCTCAACCATTCAAAACCTTTATTATGTTTCAGCTTTCTAGGCCTAGTCAAGTCTAACTTCTTACTCCAATCCAATACTTCATCAGTCCATTTTTTTGAAGGCCTTATCTTTCCAATAGGCTTAGCAAATTTTAATGCTTTATTGAAGTGTTCAACAGTGTATTTTAAAGGTCTTGGATATTCACCAAACTGCACCATTGCACAAGGACCGTAAAACGTTACAAGCTTTGCTTGCGTGTAAAACGCATAATGCAGGTTTGAAATGTCAGAATAACCAACAAAGATTTTAGGGTTTCGCCTAATCTTGTTAAAATCTAAGTATTTCAATGTTTGTATCGCTACAGTTCCACCAATCGTTGTTAGTATAGCGTTCACGTCTTCATCTAGAAAAGCAGACACCACATCTTTAGCTCTTTCTTCTGCAGATGCAGATTCCCATCCCTTATTTTTTCTAGTTGAAGTATATTCTTTAATTTTGTATCCTTGAGATTTTAAAAACTTGATAGCATTGTTTAATCTGTGAGGATACTTAGCTGCCATTCCTGAAGAAGGAGATATTAACGCAATAGTGTCTCCTTTTTTAAGTTTCGGAGGTTTTATCATACTCATACAATGCTTAAGAAAGCTTTATTATTTAAAACTTTTTCAAATTCGCTCAGAGTCTTAAAAATTGTTGGTGAAATGATTTCTAATTTTGGGCTCCAAGATTTTGTCTGTCGAAATATATGCCTCTTAAAAGAGCACCTTATCCTGAAGCCATGAGAGATAAAAAATTTAGCTTAATAGGTACTTTATACAGACTATCGATACGAGATTATTGGATTAATGTTTCTGCAAGAGAGAATATCTAAATGTTTAAAAAATTATGGGCTGGTAAGAATTTAACCAATCCTAAAGCACAAACAATTCATGGAGGTTATGCTCTAAAAATGAAAGAAAAACAATTTACTCATTATCCTTATAATAAAATTTTTATTTTTGAAATTAAAAGGTTGTAGCTTGAAGCTATAAATTAATAAAAAGCTCGCGAGGGCGCAACTCTTCATTCGCTAACGCTAACTCGGTCATAATAGACACTCTTAACAGCGGTTATGAAGTAAAACTTCGCTTCGGTCGTTTTTACCTGAATCTGTCCTTACAGGCAAGCTTTTCATAACCACAACATGTTAAATGCAATCTTGCTAAGAAATAACTCACTCAAGGATATCAGCTACTTTATTAATAAACCTCCTCGCATCTTCAATTGTCATCTCTGCTAAATGCTTTTCAAAAGAGATACTACCAGAATAACTTGCTCGCTCTCTTCTTTCTTTAGCCCTTCCAATCTCTTTTATTTCCTCTTCACTAAGCTCAAAAATTCTTGAAAGCTTTTCAATATCATGTCTTTCTAGTGTTTTGCCTAAGCATTCTTTGCAGAGCACACAAATAGTTGCTAAATGATTATTTGTTTTATAACCTAATTTGTAAAGCAAAGCCATAGCTGAATGATACATTGCATAGTAAGAAATTATTATAACCCAGTCAAAATAGGTTTCTTCTTCTAATCTCTTGTTTATTTTGTCTTGGTTCTTTAAAGTGAAATTTGCAAAATCTAAATTGTGAAACGCTTTATCCAAATGAACTTTAACAAGTCTTGAGTTGGGGGTAATCTTTCTGATTATTTTATCTTTTAAATAATTTTTAAAATCTTTTTCTAGCACTCTCTTATTAAGCAACCAAATCTGCCATTTTCTTAATCTCTGTTTCATTCTAGCACCAACCTAAAGAATAGTTCCCCTTCTTCTATTAAGACATGATTTTCTATTACTTCCTGCACAAAATCTTTCTTTTGTCTAAATTCAACTGTCTTCATTAAATATGGGCT
>JAGGZX010000012.1 GCA_021161785.1 Candidatus Woesearchaeota archaeon
CCCGTTCTTAAACACTTTGACAACGCCTCCGCTTTGAGAAACAACGACTGCTATGCAATCAACTTTTTGCGTTATAGCAACAGCTGCTAAGTGCTTGGAACCCCAACCGTAAAAAGGTTTCACGTTGGAAGTGTCAACGTCAATGTAAGCGCCTGCAGAGATTATAGTTCCGTCCTTGTCAATAATGAAAGCTCCGTCTAGCTGTGCAAACTCTTTAACTGTTTCTTTCATCTCAACGTTTTTAATGTTCACCATTTCCCTAGGATAGCCATGGAAAGGGTTAAGCACTAACTGCTTAACAAAGGGTTGTAACTTTTCATAATCGCCAATAACGAACCATGTGCCTATTGGATGTCCCTCCCTGCCTTCCTTGCTTATCTCCTCTGCAATTTCTAAAACGCGTTCTAAAACTTCTTCGTCAATACCCTTGGCAAGTTTAAACCTTCCAATCCTGTATAAAACCCTGTCAACTGTGAAGTGCACAACAATGAAATTGTAAGGCGTGATGTTGTTAGCAATCACTAAGATGTTAGAGTTCAAGTCTATAAGCTTTTTACCAATGCATTCAATAATGACTTGTTTTACAAGCATTTCAGCATTCCTAGCTTTAGGTTTCTTCATTGAAAAAGAATGCTGGCTTGACGCTTTAACAACTTCAACTTTTAAAACTGGAAGCACTGAATCCTGGCTTGAGTCAAGGTTTAAATCTTCAAGAACAAACTCTCCAGAAGGATTTATAAGCACTAAAGCGTCAAAAGAAATGTTTGAAATTAATTGTTGAACGTTTTTAAACATTGCAATATCTTCTTGAATGTGTTCTAAATCAAGGCTTAACAAGTCAAGATCTTGCTTTGCCTCGCCTTGAGAAGCGTTTTGAGAAGAATCTTGCTTTTCAGGTCTTTGCTTCATGCAAGTATTATCAATGTTTAAGTTTATAAAGCTTGCTATAATGCTTGCAGTAATGTTTTAAAAAACAGTTATTGCAAGAAGGTTGTTTTTTACAAGTACGTTTGCAATGCTCATCTATCAACGCATGGAATTCTTTAAAAAACATTACCCGTTCATTAGTTTTAAAAACCTTTGCTTGTTCCTCAACTGCAAGTTTTAAAGCTTCATAACTGTTGTAATTAAAACTTTCTCCAAACAATGCAAGCCTTGAAAACAAGCGTTTAGTGTAAGCATCAACAACAAAGCAAGGCTTGTTGAAAGCATACAAGCATAAAACATCAGCTGTTTCAAAGCCAACACCTTTAATGTTTAAGAAAGATTTTCTTAAAGCATCACAATCCATGGTTAAAAGCTTTGAAACGCGTTCTCGTTTTAAAAACTGGAAAACCCGTTTAATAGTGGCAGCTTTCTGGTTTGGAAAACCTGCACGCCTTATTAAAGATGATAATTCTCTTAAATCTAAAGCCAAAATCTTTTCTATGTTTAGCAGATTACTATCAACAAACTTTTTAATAACGATTTCAACATTTTTCCAAGCAGTGTTTTGCGTTAAAATAGCTCCTAAAACAATTTCTATTAATTGTTGTTCTTTATCCTTAACAGTTACAGGCCACCAGTTTTGAAAACCATAATGATCTAGCAATAATTCATACAGTTTAAGCACGCTCAATTTTTTAAAAGCAACCCGCATTGCTGTGAGTGAAATCATTGTTTTAAAAAAATTTTTTGCGAACCGCAAATTTTTTTAATACAACAAAAATAACAAGCAAGTCATGCAAAGCTTTTACGAACAAATAAGAGCTAACAAGGTCAGGACTTATTTTTTAATGGTAAGCTTTTCATTACTAGTTATCATTCTGGGCTATTTGTTAGGAATTGTGCTTGTAAACAACGGGTTTACAGGTATGATCATAGCGTTTTTCTTTGGAATCATATACATGGTCCTGGCTTACAATCAAGGAAGTGACTGGATCCTAGCAATGAGTCATGCGAAACCTGTGAGTAAAAAACAAGACCCTTTCCTAGTTAACACTGTTGAAGGACTTGCAATAGCTGCTGGCATTCCAACGCCAAAAGTTTACATGATAGAAGAAGACAGCATTAACGCTTTCGCAACTGGCAAGGATGAAAAGCACAGCGTTGTCTGCATCACTTCTGGAGCTAGGAAGAAACTTTCAAGGTTAGAGCTTGAAGGCGTTATTGCTCATGAAATCAGCCATATAAAAAACCGTGACGTTAAGGTCATGATGCTAGCTGCAGTTCTTGTTGGCGTTGTAGTCATGATTTCAGACATAATGCTTAGAAGTTTCTGGTTTTCAAGACGTGACGAGAGACGTGACAGTGGTTTAATGATTTTAATAGCGCTTGTCTTAGCATTGCTAGCTCCTTTAATAGCTCAAATCATAAAGCTAGCTATTAGCAGGCAGCGAGAGTTTTTAGCAGACGCTAGCGCTGTTAAATTAACGCGCTACCCTAAAGGCCTTGCAGATGCTTTGAGAAAGATAAAAAACGACACTGACAAAGTAGTTGACACTGCTAATCGCTCAACAGCTCACTTGTACATTGAAAACCCTTTAAGGCATAAAAATGATTGGATTAGCAAGTTGTTCTCAACACACCCACCGATTGATGAACGTATCAAGCGTTTAGAAGCAATGATGTGAAATGTTAAAAAAATGGCAGGTCAAGAAAAGGATAAAGATTGGGATAACAATTTGTACTTGATATCAACAGAGGATTTTCACAAGATTAAACAACAACCAGAATTTGTTAAAGCAGCTTTGAAAGCAGATGCTTACATAGGCGTTGCTGGCGCTGGATGGCAAAACGTTTACATCATAACACTTATAGAGTTGTTAAAACGTAACAAAGTGAAAGGTTTAGACGTTAACCAGTTTAAAATTTCAAAACAAGAAGTAAAGCCTAGGCTTGAGAAAATCGTGCTTGTTGATGTCGCTGAACATCAATTAGCGCATAATCATGCTTTGATAAAACTATTATCACAGCACTCTGTAAAGCATGCTCAAGAATTAATCACTGACAACTTAACATTTCAAGGTGAAGCTTATAAAAAGTTTTTACAAAGCCAAAACAACAACCACAACGTAAAGTTTTCACAATCACTGATTGAAAAGCTTGACAGGAAAGAATTGTTAAAACCAACAAATGAAGAAGTAAACAGAGCTAAAGCTTTGCCAAGCATTTTTAAAGATTTATGCGACGAGGAAACATTAAAGCAAGTGCTGAACAACCTTCCAGACATAGAGTTTGAAAAAGGTTGTTATTACAAAGTTTTAAACAAGCATTTGCAAAAACCTGATTTTAACAATTGTTTGTGCTACACTTCAAACATCACCCAGTATTGCAAGCATTGCCTTGAAAAACAAGTTTGCTTTAAAACACTGCATGAAAGCGCTGTGAATAGTGATAAAACCTTACACGCAATTCACGGCCTTGGACCTTATGTTGTAAAATCTTTACACGAGTTTTTAAAACATGCATTAACGTACTGGTTTAGAGAGCGTTGATAAAAGGGTTTGAATACTACTAAGATTTTACATTATAAAAACATTTATAAATCTTGAGTAAAGCCTCCAAGCAATGGTAAAGCGCATCGGCACTAGTAGGCGTAAAACTAGGCATTTGTTTAGGAAGAATTATCGGTCTAGAGGAAAGCTTAGCGTTGTGAGGTATTTGCAAGAGTTTAGCATTGGTGACAAGGTTGCTTTAACGCTTGAACCTTCAGTTCATGAAGGCATGTATTTCAGAAGGTTTCACGGGCGGATTGGAACAGTTATTGGTAAGCGTGGCTCTTGCTATGAAGTTGAGATTCGTGATGGTAAAAAGAAAAAAATTGTTATTACGCACCCAGTGCATTTAAAAAAGGTGTGAGGTGGAATTTTTGAAGCCAGTGATCATTGAAGAGGAGCCTATAACAATTCTTGAGTTAAAGCAAGACTTGGCAAAGCTTAAGAAAAGGCTTGGAGAACTTGATTACAGGGCTAACAAGGCAGAGTCTTATGTTGAGAAGGTTTTAAAGCTTAAAAAATCGCAGCATGACGAGTTGAAAAAGCGATTGACAGAGGCTAATATTTCAAGGTTGAAACCTAAACACATTGCAATGATTATAAACCTTTTGCCTAGGAGTGTTGAGCAGTTAAAAGCTTACATGCATGACGCTACATTGAAAGATTCTGACTTGAAAAAAATTGTGGATATTGTGAAATCTGTGGTTGGGGATTAAGTTTTGTTATTGTATTTTTGTTATTGTATATTAGTTTAGGTTATTCTATAC
>JAGGZX010000015.1 GCA_021161785.1 Candidatus Woesearchaeota archaeon
ATACTATACTAGTATATTTTTAACCAAAAAAGTAGTTTTCCCTTTTAAAAACACAAAAATTTTAAAAACCCTAAAATAATAAACAATTGCAAACGCTTAAAAGCATATAAAAGCTGAAAAGCAAAAACTTGATGAGATAAAACAATAAAATAAAAACAGTTAAAAATAAAAACAGTTAAAAGGGTGGGGGTTTTGGCTAAAAAAAAGAAACGCAAACAAGCAAGTTCTAAAAAAAGTTCTAAAAAAACAGTTACAAACAAAAAATCAAGAACGTTTAAAAAAACGTTTGAGCAAGAGTTTCAAACAATTTTTAAACACGTAAAGAATTTAAAGCAAGAAGAGATTAAAGAAGCATTGCTAATCAATGCTTTCAAGTTAAACCTTGTTAGAGCGCAAATTGATGCTTTGATAACCTTGTTAAAAGATAAAGAAATACTTACTTATGAAGAGTTTTGGAATAAGACGAAACAATTTTTGGAAGAATCAATAATTGAATAAGATTAAAAAATAAAAAAGAGGTGATTGCAATGAAAAGAGTTTTCATTAACGGGTTCGGCCGTATTGGGCGAGCTGTTTTTCGCATAGGTTTTGAACATCCAGGTTTTAAAATCATAGGCATTAATGATTTATTACCAACAAGGGTTTTAGCTTACTACTTGAAACATGACAGTGTTTACAGAGAGTACAGTAAAAGCGTTAGCTATACTGACAACTCTTTAATAATTGACGGTGTTGAAATTCCAGTGTTTGCAGAGCGCGACCCTGAAAACTTGCCGCACAGAGAGCTAGACATTGACGTTGTTGTTGAAAGCACAGGTTTCTTCACTCATCGCGAACAAGCGTTTAAACACTTAAAAGCAGGCGCTAAGAAAGTGTTAATAACAGCTCCAGCTGTAGAGCCAGACATCACGATCGTTAAAGGCGTTAACGAACACTTGTACAATCCTAAACAACACCATATCATAAGCAATGCTTCCTGCACTACAAACTGTGTTGCGCCAGTGCTTAAAGTTTTAAACGACAACTTTAAAGTTAAAAGAGCGTTTTTCATAACAAACCATGCTTACACGTCAACACAATCAGTTGTTGACAAGGCAAATCCAAAACTAACACGTGGAAGAGCTGCAGCTATAAACATTGTGCCAACAACAACTGGAGCTTCAAAAGCTGTTGAGGAAGTGATTCCAGAATTGAAAGGCAAGGTTAAAGGAATGGCTTTCAGAGTTCCAGTGCCTACAGGTAGTGTTATACAACTCATAGCAGAGGTTGAGCAACCAACAACAAGGGAGTATGTGAACTGGTTGTTCTCAGAAGTTGCAAAGCATCACTTGAGAGGTGTTTTAGAATTCACGACTGAAGAACTAGTGAGCAGTGACATTATAGCAAATCCGCACTCAGCAATATTTGAAGCAAATCACACAGAAGTGATTAATGAAACGTTAATACAAGTCGTTGCTTGGTATGACAATGAATGGGGTTACAGCAACAGGGTTGTAGACTTAATAACGCTTATTTAACGCGTTTTTAAATGTTTTAAAAAGTAATGGTTTAAAATGTTGTTGTCTAGAAGTGAGATAAAAAAGTATGTTGCTAAAAAGCAGATCGTTGTGAAGCCTTGGAATGAAAGCAATTTAGGACCTGTAAGCTTAGACTTAACGCTTGGCAACGAGTTCGGAGTTTTAAAACCTGGAAAGATAGTGTTGAGCAATGGCATTGATTATAAAAAGTATGTGAAAACGTTTAAAGTTAAAAATAATGAATCAATAAGTTTGAAACCAGGAGCGTTCATGCTAGGCATCACTAAGGAACACTTAAAACTGCCAAGCAATATTGCAGGCTTGTTATCTGCTAGGAGCAGGTTTGCAAGGTTTGGATTGTTGATACATGCAACAGCACCGTTAGTGCAGCCAGGCAGTGACGGCAAGCAAATCTTAGAAGTTAGAAACATTTCTAAGAACGAGTTGATAATTAAGCCTGGTTTGAAAATTGCTCAAATAGCGTTCATAAAACTTGAAGGCAGAGCAACTTATAAAGGTGTTTTTAAAAAACAGGAAAGCATTGTTTGAAATCAAAGCATGGAGAACTAGGCTTTGAGAATTGCGATGTTTGTATTGATTAATGATTAACAATGGGGCTGCAGGGATTTGAACCCTGATCGCCAGCTCCCGAAGCTGGAATGCTAGCCAAGTTACACCACAGCCCCTTCTAGCAGTATTGATTGCTTTATGATTCTTGAGAAGTTTTAATGATTATAAATAAGTTGCGAAACATTTTTACGAAACAATTATAGAGAAAAACAATTTTTTATTCACTAGTAGCTCTTGCTAACTTTTTAATGTATTCAAAACGCTTGTCAACCATTTCTTGAAGTTGAGCGATAAGCTTTTCGTTCTCCTGTGTTGGTTGGAGTAAGTGTTTAAACCTGCCTTGCGTTTTCAACCATTCAATAATCGGCTTTCTTTGCTTTGGCTCATAGTTTAAAATCCATCTTCCATGATCAACCTCATACAAAGGCCAATAATTTGTTTCCACTGCGAGTTTTGCAATCTTAATGCCCTGGTCTGGGGGGAAGTACCAACCCCTAGTGCAAGGGCTTAAAACATTTAAAACTGCTGGTTGATCATTAAACGCTTTTTCAAGCTTTTTCCAAAAGTCTTGTAAGTGGCTCACACTTGTTTGCGCTGCGTAAACATCATGAGCAGCTGCTATTGCTATCAAGTCTTTCCTAGGTTGTTGCTTGCCTTTAGAAACTTTACCGCTAGGCGTTGTTGTCGTGCTTGCAAGCATTGGCGTTGCACTGCTGCGTTGGATGCCAGTGTTCATATAAGCTTCATTATCATAGCAGATGTATACAAATTCATGCTTGCGTTCTAAAGCTCCTGACAAGCTTTGCAATCCAATATCATAAGTTCCGCCGTCACCTCCAAACACAACAATCTTGTAATCCTCTTTTAACAAGCCTTTCTTTTTTAAAGATTTTAAAGCTGCTCCAATGCCTGAAGCTGTTGCTGCAGCGTTTTCAAAAGCGTTGTGCATGTAAGCTGTTTTCCAACTCGTGTAAGGAAATATTGTTGTCGCTACTTCTAAGCAACCAGTTGCTAATACTGTGATAACCTTGTAACCTTTAAACTGTGCAAAGTTTAAAACAAATTTTGCTATAATGCCAGCGTTACAACCTGCGCACAACCTGTGACCGGGAGCAAACCAGCTGTTATTGCCAATCTTTTCAGCTAATTGTTTAATATTCATTGTTCCACCTTTTAGCAAGTGTTGTTAACCTTCCCTAACACCTATGCATCTAACCCTAAACACTGGTTCAGCACCAGTTGCAATTTTTTGTAACTCGTTAAAGATTTCAAACCCGTGCTGTATTAAAAAGTCTCTACCACCCAAGCCGTAAATGTATCCTAAAACTTTTGGTTTTTCACCTGGCAAATCATACAAAGCGCTCTTTATTTCATTGTAAAAAGCACTGCCGAAAGCTCCAAAGCTTGCAGACCTGTCAAGGATTGCTATAGCTTTCAAATGCTTTAACGCTTGTTTCAACTCTTCTTGAAAGAACGGTCTGAAAAAACCTAGTTTTAACAACCCTGCTTTAACGCCTTTATCTCTTAAAACGTTAACAACGTGTTTTAACGTGCCAGCAGTTGAGCCAGCAACAACAACGCCAAGTTCAGCGTCTTCAAGCTTGTAAGTTTCAAAAATATTGTAATTTGTTCCTGCAAGGTTGTTGTATTCTTTAAGCACTTGTTTAATCACTTGCTTGCTATCTTCTAAGGCTTGAAGTTGTTGGCGTTTGTGTTCAAAATAGTAGTCATACAAGTCTAAAGGTCCGAAAGTAATAGGGTTTAACAATGAGTGATTTCCAGGATTGTAAACGCCTAAAAAGTTATCAACAACTTGCTGGGGTAAAAACCTTACAGGTTCAAGGCAATGGCTTGTTATAAAACCGTCTTGAATCACCATTGCAGGTATTTTCATGTTTTCAGCAATTTTTAAAGCTATCAAGTTGTAATCATAAACTTCTTGAGGGTTTTCAACAAAAACTTGAATCCAACCACTATCACGGACAAGCATTACATCACTATGATCGCAGTGGATGTTTATGGGACCGCTTAAAGCGCGACTAGCAATGTTCATAACAATGGGCAGTCTCAAGCTAGCAGCTATGAACACTATTTCACTCATTAATGCTAAACCGTTAGCAGCTGTGGCTGTCATGACTCTAGCACCGGTAGCTGAAGCTCCTACGCAAGCACTCATCGCGGAATGCTCTGACTCTACTAGTATTAATTCAGTGTTTACATCTCCGTTAGCAACAAATTTTGAGAATGCTTCAATAATCGGTGTTTGCGGCGTTATAGGGTAAGCTGCCACAACGTCTGGCTTTGCTTGTTTCATAGCAGTAGCTGCTGCTAAAGCTCCAGTGGCTGGTAAAGGTTTTTCATGCTTCATAAATAACACCTCTTAACACATCTCTTAACACATTTTGAAGGCTTATGGTTTATGCTTAGACCCGTGACGTTCTTCCTCTTCCAATGCTTCTCTACGCATTGAAATCGCTTTGACAGGGCAAACACTTGCGCACAAGCCGCAACCCTTACAGTGATCATAATCAATCTCTACCTTGCCGTTTTTGATTTTTATAGCATTGTCTGGACAGTTAAGCCAGCAGAGCATGCAGCCAGTGCATTTGTTTAAATCAATAACAGGCCTGGAGCTACGCCAATCTCCAGTGTGGAATTCAACACTGCTGCCTGGAACGTCTATAACACCTCCTAAAGGCAATTCCTTCCAAGGTAGGCCTGGTTTTATCTGCAATTTAAAACACCTCTAAGTTATTTATTTATTGAAGCGCCAAACAGGTTGTTCGTGCTTGCAAACACATTTAAGGTTTTGCAAAGCCCAATCCATTAATGCAATGTTATTGTTAGCAACTTGTTCTCCATACTTTGCTGCAAGCTTTTCAAAAACAACGCGTTTAGCAATGTCTGGGTCAAGCACTTTTACGAATTCAATGATTGCAGCGAGCATTGCAGCGTTTGTTAAAGGCTTTTTTAAAAGCTCTAAAGCCTTGCTTGTAGCGTCTAAACAGCAAGTGCAGCCTTGGAAAATATTCTTGCTAGCAATTTCTTCAGGTGTTAGCCTAGTGTTTGCAATTAAATGTGTTTCTTGCTTAACGCCTTGGAGCGTTGCTTTGTGAAATATTAATTGGGGGTTCACAACAACTACAACGTCTGGATTCAACACTGGGCTGTGGATTGTTATTGGCTTGTCATCAATCCTTACGAAAGCTGTTACTGGAGCTCCGCTGCGTTCAGGACCATACTGTGGAAATGCTTGTGCTTGTAAGCCTTGCATTATAGCAGTCTCTGCAAGCCAGAAAGCTAGTGTTTTAACACCCTCGCCGCCTCGGCCGTGAAACCTGAATTCTATCATGCAAGCATTAACAACGTGCTAATTTAAAAATGTTTGTACCAACTTTAAAGTAGTGCGTAAGCTTTGTGGAAGCTTAACAGTTTAATTCCGTTAAATTTAAATACAAGAATAAAAAGCAATGGTTTAAAAATGCAAGGATTGAAGCATGAATCATTAAGCCATGAATCAAAGCTTGAAGGTTCAAACTCAATACTTGACATTGTTGTTGAGAAGGAAAGATTTGCTTCAAGGTTGAAAAAAGATGCGTTGTTCATTCTTGTGTTGTTGTTGGGTGGCTTGGTTCCGATAATAAACCTGTTTTAAAACCAATAAAGTTTGAAAATTAAAAATCCTTGGTAAAAAACAATGGTGGAGAGTGAAGTTCTAGAATTGTTAAAGCTTGAAGTGTTGAATAAAGAGCATTCATTTATAGCTGTGACGCATAAAGGTTTGGAAAATGCTTGCTGGCAGGAATTGTTAATGATTGATGAGAAAGCTGTAAAGCAAGAATTGCAAGGCCCTGGGTTTTTCAAGTTTAAAACCAAGCTCTTGAATGGTTTGAAAATTATCACGTTGTCCAAGACATTGAATGATTTATTATTATTTCTAGGAGTAATCCCAGTAAAAAGTTTGCAAGCATTGAAAAGCGATGACAAGCAAGAAGTTTCTAAAGCGTTAACAGACTTGTTAAGCCATGAATTGATCAAAAAGCTTTACAAGAAAAACGTTCGTTTTAAAATAACATGTAAAGCGATTAGCAATCCTGGAAAAAATTCTGAAAACGCTGAGGCATTAAGCATTGACTCGCAAGAATTGAACAAAGCATTGGGAGCTATTGCTTTGAAAGCTTTAAAAGATTTGAACGCGAGCGTTGATTTAACAAATCCAGATCTTGTTTTTAAAGCTTTGATAACTGATGATAAAGTGTTGGTAGGCATTGACTTAGCAGGTTTTGATTTGGGTAACAGGTTTTACAAGGTTTTCCTGCACAAAGCAGATATTAAAGCAAGTTTTGCTTCTTGCTTGTTGTTTGAATCTGGTTTTAAAGGTAAGGGTGTGTTGTTAGATGCTTTCTGTAAGAACGGAACCATACCTATAGAAGCAGCTCTTATAAGCTTAAAATTAAGCCCTAGGAATGAAAAAATACTCTGGCAAAGGTTTAACATTTTCAAAACGCATGACAATGCTTCACAAGTTTTAGAGTTTTTTCGCTCGCAAGGATTGAAAAGTTTTGACGGGAAAATCTTGGGTGTTGACGCTTTGCTTTCAAACATTGTTTCTTCTAGGCGTAACGCGAAAATTGCAAGGGTTGAAAAACATGTTACTTTTACAAGAATGGATCTTGAGTGGCTTGAGTTAAAACTTGGTTCTGAAAGCATTGACTTTTTTGTTAGTAACATCCCAAGGTTGGATGTTCAAAACTTGGGAGAACTTGCATATCAATTGCAAGCCTTGTTAAAGAGTGAAGGGAAAGCTTTATTAAGCATGAGTTTTAATGATGAATACGTTGAAAAAGCTATAAGTTTGTTGAGCAAGCGCCTTGTTTTGAAAGAAAAATTTGTTGTTTGGACTGGTTTGAAAAAGTATGTTATAACGAAATGGGTTAAGGCTTAGGGGGTGAGTGTTTTGCAATGCGAGCTTTGCGGTGCAGAAGTTGAGGTTTTGTACAAAACAGTTATTGAAGGCACTGAGTTAATGGTTTGTAAGAAGTGTTCTCGCTTTGGCACTGTGAAAGCTGTTGTGAAGCCTAAGTCGTTAGTTGTTAAGGAGGAGAAGTCTAAGCAGTTAAGGAAGAAGCAAAACCTGCAAGCACAGCCAAAGCAAGACTTGTCCATAGAGCTCATAGTGCCTGATTATAGTGAGAGAGTGAAAAAAGCTAGGGAGAAGCTTGGTTTGAAGCAAGAGGAGTTAGCAAAGAAGATTGCTGAGAGGGAGAGTGTTATTCACAACATTGAGTCTGGCAGGTTAGAGCCTAGCATTAGCCTTGCTAGGAAGCTTGAAAGGTTTTTAAAAATAAAGCTTGTGGAGGTTGTTAGCGAGGAAGCAAGTGTTAAAAGTAAAAAACAAGCAACTTCACTAACAATTGGAGATGTTTTAAAAAGCAAGACTAAAAAATAAAAATAACTATAAACTTAAACTTAAAAATTAAAATGGTTTTGCTAACACTAGCAGAAGTTTTAAACGCTGTGATTATGAGTTTCATAGTTGGATTTATTTTTTCAGACACGCTAGCACAGCACTTGCGAGGAGTAAGTTATCATATGCACCACTTACCGGGTTTACAGAAACAGGGTTTTCTAACAACCTTGTTTTCAAAGCAGGAGCTTGTGAACATTTTGTATGCAACTAGCATTGTAGCTCCAGCTATAGTGTTTCACGAGCTTGGGCACAAGTTTGTAGCTATGGGTTTCGGATTGTATGCAACGTTTAACGCTGCTTATCTTTGGCTTGCCTTGGGTGTTTTGTTGAAACTTCTCAATTTTGGATTCATATTTTTCGTTCCAGCTTTTGTTAGCATTTCAGGTAGCGCTCCTCCTTTAGCTAATGCTTTAATAGCGTTTGCAGGTCCAGGTGTTAATGCTTTATTGTACTGGATTTCAAGCTATTTGCATGAAAAAGTTTCTAGAAGCATTGAATCAAGCCATGGTTTTGGAATTCACAATGGGTTTGAAAAGCATTTTGGAAAGGCTGTTGTTATAAAATTCACTGCAAGGGGCTTTAAAAAGCAATCTTTAAAAAAATTGCATGACAAAGTCTTGATTGCTAACGCATTGTTTTTGAGCAAGGAGATCAACAAGTTTTTGTGCTTGTTCAATCTTTTACCAATCCCTGGGTTTGACGGTTGGCACGTGATTACTAACTTAGTGCTAGCTGTTAGTAAACCGTTATGACGTAAAAAAGTAAAAATCTGTAAAAAAGAGGTGTTTCATGCTTTGGTGCTTGCAAGACAGTGATTTGAAAAACTTGTTATTAGCGTTTGCAAAGCATTACAATGTTTACGCACCCATAGATGTCTCAATACCAGTTGCTGATGGAAAGCATGTTAAAAGAACTATTTTTTCAAAGGTTAAATCAGGGTTAGATTTAAGAAATCTCAACCTTGAAACACTGCCTGAAATACCTGTAAAGCATTTGTTTTACCCGCCCGTTGAGGTCTTGTTTTCAATAAAAAAAAGTAAGAATGTTGAACTCGTTGAAGAAATGCCAAGCATTGAGAAAACACTAATTTTCGGGTTGCGCAAGTGCGATTTAAACGCTATCAAGAGGCAGGATTTATTGTTCTCAACGCACAACGATGTTTGGTACTTGCACAGGAGGGAGTTAACAACGCTTATCGGTATTCACTGTTTTGAACCTTTAAACAGTTATTGTTTTTGCAATAGTCAAGAATTAGAAGATTTTGGCGACTTAATGCTTTACGAGTTGAGCAATGCTACAAAGCACTGGTTTTTCAAAGCTGCAGAACAGTTGTGCAAAGAAAATGAAAGCTTTGCAAATAGCAATTTTAATGATTTAAAAATCAATTTGAAGTCAAAGCTTTACATTGTTGAAATTTGCTCTGAGAAAGGTTTTGAATTGTTAAGCAATTTCAAAAAATTTTTTGTGAAGAAACATGTTTCTAAAATGCTAGGCTTGAATGTTTCAGACCTTGAATTGTTAGAAGTTGTGAAACGTTTAACACCTAAAACAAGGGTTTTAAAACATAGTAAAGCAATTAATGCTTTAACACCTAGCGATTGGGCTAGTGTTTCAGAGCAATGCTTGAGCTGCGGCATTTGCACTTGCACTTGTCCAACATGTTATTGTTTTGAAATCTTTGACAAAGAAGTTAAAACTTTGAAAGGTTTTGAAACGTTGCGTTTGAGAACTTGGAGTAGTTGTCAATTGCAAGAATTCACGCGCATAGCTAATGACTTTGTTTTTAGGAGTGAGAAATGGGAAAGGTTTAAACACAGGGTTATGCATCAAAACATTTATTTCAAGCAGCGCTATGGCAAGCAGTTATGCACTGGTTGTGCTAGGTGCATTGTGAACTGCCCAGTGCATATTGACTGGGTTGGTTTTATAAACAAGAAAAACTTGCAAGGGCTTGGAGAATGAAACGCTTACAACACAGGAACAAGTTAATGCCTAAACCTGTAAGGGTTTTAGACAAGTGGTTTGAAGTTGAGAACAACTTCTTTTTAGAGTTAGAGGTTAACAGTTGTTACAGCGTTCCAGGACAGTTCATACAAGTTGGACTAGCAGGTGTTGGAGAAGCACCTATAAGCATTGCAAGCCATGGTGACACATTATTGTTAAACATTAACATTGTTGGCAGGGTTACGCGCATGCTTTCAAAAGTTAAGCCTAATGAGTACGTGCTTGTCAGAGGGCCTTTAGGTAAGGGTTACCCGTTACAATCATTGAAGGGGAATAACCTTGTATTGATAGGTGGTGGTTGCGGCGTTGCTCCTTTAGCAGCAGTGTTGGATTATGTTTGCAAGAACAGGCAAGACTTTGAGAGCGTTAAATGCTTTTTCGGTTTTAAAAGCCCTGACCAAGTGATCTTTAAAAAGCAAATAAAACATTGGGCTGAACTTGTAAGCATTAACATCTCTGTTGATAAAGATTTAAAATTAAAGCAAGAGTTAAAACAATTGCAAGACATTGAAAGGTTTATAAACTTTGAAGGCTTTGTAACGCAAGCTTTAGAGCAAAGCTTTTTAACAAACAACAACATTGTAGCGTTTATTTGCGGACCTCCCATAATGATGAAGCATGCTGTTAAAGTGTTGAAGAGTAAAGGTTTTAAAGACGAGCAAATATTTTTAAGCATGGAGCGCTTAATGTATTGCGGCATTGGGTATTGCTGTCATTGCATGATTAATGACTTATACACTTGTATTGACGGGCCAGTGTTCAGGCTTGACGTGTTGAGATCTAGGCCTGAGTCTGGCTTTGAATAATTGAGCTTACAATAAATGATAAGGTGTGAATTATGGATAAAACTGAAGGAGAAAAATCAAAAAAGAAGTCAATAGCTGTTTACAGCATTACAGGATGCGCTGGTTGTCAATTAACAATTTTATTCTCTAAAGCATTGGATTTGTTGCAAAGGTTTGATGTTAAAGCATTCCCGTTCATAATGGAGAACAAGAATGTTAAAACAACAAGTGAAGGCATTGTTAACGTTGACATTGCGCTTGTTGAAGGCGTTGTTGCTAACAAGCAAGACCTTGAAGTTTTAAAGCAGATCAGAAAGAATTGTAAAACACTTATAGCTCTAGGTTCTTGCGCTTGCACTGGTTGCATTCCTGCTTATAGGCAGTTCACAATTCCAGATCAGTACAAGCACTTGTTTTTTAATAAAAAAGAAAAGCTTAGAGAGCTTGATCCTGAACCTTTGAGCTTTTACGTTCGTGTTGACTTTGAAATTCCTGGCTGTCCTCCAAGCGTTGAAGAGGTTTGCTCCTTGCTTAAAGCTTTATTAAATGGTTGTGAGTTTAGAATTCCAGACAAGCCTGTTTGCATGGATTGCAAAGCTAGAGGTTTTAACTGCTTGTTACTTCAAGGAAAGCCTTGCTTGGGTCCTTTAACAAGGGGTGGTTGTGGAGCTATATGCATTAGTAAGGGTGTTGAATGCTGGGGTTGTAGGGGTTTTCGTAAAGACGCGAACATTAAAGCGTTTGTAAAGCTTTTACAATCTAAAGGTTTTAGTAAAGAATTCATCAAGCACAGGTTGGAAACGTTTGCAGGTTTAAAACTTCCAATGCTGGAGGTGTTTTTCAATGAGTGAGTTTGATCTAGCAAGTAATAAACGTGATGGTTGTGGCTGTGGCGATTACAGTATAAGCTTGGATCATTTAACAAAGATTGAAGGACATGCAAGTTTGAAAGTAACTGTTAGAGAAGGACGTTGTTCTTGCGAGCTTTCAGTAGTTGAAGGTTCGCGGTTGTTTGAAGGCATGGTTAAAAATCGTTACTGGTTTGAAATTCCTGAAATCGTGAGCAGGATTTGCGGTATTTGCAGCACGAGTCATGTGTTGGCAAGTGTTAAAGCTTTAGAACAAGCTCTTGGTTTAAAGCCTTGCAATTTGCAATTACTAGTTAGGAAGCTTTGCTTGATTGCTGAGCACTTGCGAAGCCATGCAACGCATTTGTACTTGCTAGCGCTGCCTGATTATTTAAACAAGGCTTCAGCTATAGAGCTTGCAAGGCATGAAAAGCATTTATTGTTGCAAGGCTTGAGGTTGATAAACATTGGTAACGCAATGTTAAAAACATTTGCTGGTAGAGAGATCCACCCGTTAATCTTTTTTGGAAATTTGGATTTGCAAAGTTTAGACTTGAAAACAATTAATGATTTGCTTTTAAAGTTAGAGGAAAGTCTTGAGTTAGGTTTTAAAACAGTGAAGTTGTTTGCAAGGTTTGAAAGCTTTGACCTTGAAAAAAGTGTTGAATGGTTTTCCCTAGCAAGCAAGGATTACGCTATTATGCAGGGAAGTTTAAAATCTTTGAGCAAGGTTTACGATCCGGAAAGCTATAAGGATTACATTGAAGAGTATCACGTGCCTTACAGCACTGCTAACCATGTTGTTAAGGAGGGTAAAACGTATTTTGTGGGAGCGCTTGCAAGGCTTAACAATAATCTCTCGTTATTAACAAGTCAAGGTTTGAAAGCTTTACAAGTTTCAGGTTTAAAACTGCCAAGCACTAACGCTTTTGACAATAACAAGGCGCAAGCAGTTGAGATTGTTGAGCGTTTACAACAAGCAATCATTGCTTGTAAAGACTTGAAAACATTGTTAAGCAATAAACGCTTAAAGAGTAAAGAGTTTAAAGCGTTTCAAGATTACTTGGCAAGGCTTGAAGAATTAAAAACAAATACAACAAATAATGCTTTGGAAGGTGAACGCGTTACAGGCATTGGCTGTGTAGAAGCTCCTCGCGGCGTTTTATGGCATGAGTATCACTTAACTAATGGGAGAGCAAGCTTTGCAAACATTGTAACACCCACTGCTCAAAACCTTAAAGCCATGGAGTTAGATATTAAAAACTTGGTTTTAAAACTTTTAAACCAAGGCTTTGATAAAGATAGAATCGTTTTTGAGATTGAAAAACTTATAAGAGCTTACGATCCTTGCTTTAGTTGCAGCACTCACTTTTTAAGAGTTGAATGGTGTTGAGTTATAACAGTTTTAACACTTGTTCAGAAATGTTTCTTAATGCTTTAGGTTTTAAGCTTTGCTCGTTTTTAACCATTGGCAAAGCAATGATTTTGACAATCACGTTAAAGTCTAAAGCTTTTAAAAGTTTTAAAGCGTAAGAAACGTCAAAGTCGTGAAGACTGTTGATGCTTAACTGTTTTAAATCATTAATGCTTAACAATTGCGCTTTGTCAAAACCTTCAGCTACGTCAACAATCACTAATTCTGGAATGCTTGAAAAACTTGAAAGGTTTACCTCTTTATTGCTGTTTAAAGCTATAGCTCCAAAACTGTTTATAGCTTCAAATATTTCAAAAGCGTTGCTTGTCTTAACAATTCGTTCATGCAAATGTTTTTTAATAAATTGTGCGACGCGCCAAGCAAGGTCGTCACCAATTGTTTTTGAACCGAAAAAGAATATTGTTCTAGAAATGTTTTCAACTGCTTGAAAGTAGTGCGTTGTCACGAGTTGGTTTTTTGAAACATTTAACCAGTGATTAAACACAAGCCTGTAATGCGTTAATGCTTGATCTTTGTTTAATGTTTTAGTGCTTAAATCCATGCTTGGAAACTTGATTAACAACTTGTTGTTTTGAACTTTGCTAACAATGCCTGTTTTTACTTTGCAAAGCTCTGTTTGAAAGCTTTCAACACTTTGCTTTTCATTGCTAATAGCTTCTTGCAGTAGTATCTTGTTGTGATCTATGCGCCAGTGATGCGTCACTGCTTGCAAGCTCCACACTGGCTTGCCAATGCTTTTAGCTGTTAGTGTTAAGTTTTTAACAGCTTTTGGGAATAACTTGCGCAGTAATTGTGAAAACTCTTTCTTTGTCAAGCCTTGATAGTTGTTAGTCTTAGCTATTTGTTTTAACATTTCAAACTCTGACTTTTGCAACAATCCTTGAGCTAGTAGTTTATCACAACAAGGCAGTGCATATCTTAAAAACAATATTGGCGGCTTCACAACCATTTTTCCAGTTTAAAAAGTTTTTAATCTCTTGAAAAGAATTCTTGCCTGTTGTAAAGGTCTGGCTTTTGAAGTTGCAAGCTGTTAAAAAAAGGCTTAGCATTCTTTACAGATTCAGTGATTTCAAAAGCGATTTGTCTGTAATTAACATGCCCTCCTGGACGAACCCTCAGGTTTGTAAGGTAGTGTAAAGACTGTGGCGTGAAATGCATCCATAAATTAGCTACATGAGCCAAGGGTAGTAATTCGTAAATAAATTCGTAACTTACTGAATCACCTGCAAGTTCATGAAGTTTTTCTAGCAATGCTTGAAGCTTTTCATAATAATTTTCAAATCCTGCAATGATTTCTTGCTTTACATGCTCAAAGCCTTGCATGAAAGCATACAATGGTAGTGTGTAACCCTTGCTAAGCACTTGCCTAGCAGTGTCATAATCTAAAGAACTGCCTTGTATGAAACGCATTTCTTGTATAAACCTGCCTGCAGATTTATGCCTGTTCAAGTCGCGAATCTCTCCAATAGATGCTTGGATTATAAAGCTTAAACTAGTAGTCCTTGCTAGCTGGGGTAACTCGTTGTGATGGTCATGGTTTCTCAAAATTTCAGATCCTAAAACAGTTTTAACATGCCTTGGTAATTGCTCAACCCATCGTAGCAAGGCATTAACATTCATTCCAGGCCATATAAAAGCAATGTACTGCGCAATAACTTTGTCTGTTTCATTATTTAAAACCATTCTCACTTCTTGATCTTGCAATCCTTGAAAATCATAAACTATTGGAACAGTAGCAAGCAAGTCAAGATTTTGAGTTTCAAGAACATTTTTTAAACTGTTAATGTTTTGCAAGAATGTTTTGTCTTGCTCTGTGTGCTTAATCAATCCTGGCGATCCAGCTTTAAAATTTAAATCATGCTCAACGCTTGACGGGGGTGCTAACAGTAATTCCAAGCTTATAGCTAGGTCATTATAAAATTTTATTTCAGAACTTTTTAGCAGTGAAACAAGTTTTGAAAACCGCCTAGCAGTTGTTTCAAACATGAACCCTGTGCTGTTACCTAGTAACAAGTAATACCTTGCACTGTCTAGAACTCTTGACTCTAAAGATTTAAACTCTTTATCACTTGTTGGCTTGTAAAAGTTTTCAAAACTGTTTTTAAACAATGTTTTTGCTTGCTCGTAAAGGTTTGTGGATAGTTGTAATAATTCTTGAATGCTTGTTTTTAAAACTGTTAACTCTTCAACGCTTAACTCTTTATTCTCAAGTTTTTGCTCAAGGCTTTTCAACAAGTTTTTTGTTAATGCAAAGCCTTTAATGCTTTGAAAGCTTTGCCCTTGCGTTAAAGCTTTAAAACCTTTCTGGTAGCGAGTTGATTTTTCTTGTCCAGAGTTAAGAACGCCTTGGTTGAAAAACAGTAAAGGCACATGCATTGGAACATGATCTAAAAACAATGGTATTTCTGACATGTCAGCTACTGACGCATGTCCTGCTTTGTAAACCCTGGCTAATTTCACATCTGCATCAATGCTTTCTGAGTGCTGGTATAAAACTTCGTCAATAATTTCTATGCTTTCTTTTTCACTTCTTGAATGCCTAGCTCCAGACCAAGCAAGGATTGATTGAAACCTGTAATCATGAACATATGTTAATAGCTTAACACCAGTGTCAGTGTCTATTAATTGTAAAACTTTTAAACCATGATCCATGTTGGTAGGTGTGTAAACATTCCAAACAAAGTTTTTTCCTTGAATGTTTTGCTCAACACTTTTTTCTAGTGTTAAAGCTTTAAGCACTGGTTGCATGAAAACCACCCCCTCAGTGTTTATGATAAATGTTGATAAGTTTAAAATTGTTTTAGCAAGTTTTTAAAAAACAAGGTTTTGAGGCTTTCCTTTAATAAAAGCTGTGATGTTGTTTATAGTTGTTTCAATGATGCGTTCTAAAGCTTCTTGACTGTAAAACGCTATGTGCGGCGTGTAAACAACGTTTTCCTTAGCTAGTAATAAATGATCCCTAGCTAGTTCTTTAAGTTTTTCATAATGCAGTTTGTGGTAAAGTAATTGCTTTTCTTCTTTTATTAATTCTTCGCCTTCAATCACGTCTAAACCAACACCTCGCAATATGTTGTTTTCTAAAGCATAGATTAATGCTTCAGTGTCAACAACTGCCCCTCTAGACGTGTTAATGAGTAATGCACCCTTCTTCACTAGTTTTATGTTTTGCTTGTTTATCAAGTGGTGTGTTGCTTTGTTGTAAGGAACATGCAAGGTTATAA
>JAGGZX010000037.1 GCA_021161785.1 Candidatus Woesearchaeota archaeon
AATTAGAAAAACATTTTTTATTGAGAAAATTGCTTCAGAATTCAAATTATAGAATCTATTTAATTAATGGTTGGACCAAAGAAAAAAGATTATTGCAATATTCCCCACCAGAAATAGATAAAAGAATTCTAAAAGAAACTTTTGAGATACCTTATAATAAACAAAAATACAAGGTTCATTTAGTTATAAACAAAAGTAAAAAAGAGCTTGCCCAGAGGAAACCATATGGAGAAGCAGGACTCTTATTTTTTTATGGGATATACTCGGTACTAGACTTTACATTTGGAAGATTTGATGGAGATTTGTCATTTTCTAAATTTTTTGGGGAGGTTAGGATGGAAGTCGAAAAAATTATTAGAGATCCAGAAGAGGCCCCTCTTGTAGATGAAAAAAGAAGAGGTTTAGATCCAGACCACCCATTTAATAGAAAACTTTTAGATGAAATATATAAACGCTTAAGAAAAATTAGAGAAGAAGAGGAAGCTTCTGAATATTCATTTGACGAAAAAACTAAAAAAGAAATACTCAAAGAAATAAATAAAATATATAAAGATGTCAAAGGAAGAGGTCCGCCACCAGAACCACCAATAAAACCAGAAACCTTTGCCTTTTATCCTGTTTGGATATCCTTAGAAGAATATGAACCTAAGAAAGTTTTTCTTATTATTAATTCTTCCATTATTTCAGATAATTTTAATATCTCCTTAAAAGTACAAATCCAAATATATCAGTCAAAAGAAATAAAATTAAGATTTCTCCAGATGAAATTAAAGAGGAATTTATTGTAAAGCAAATAGAACTTTACTCTGAAAAAGCAGGATCGAAAGGAGAAATAATTGCTACTTCAAGTAATCCAAAATACTCTGAAAAAATGGGTGTAGAAGTTGTAGAAAATCCAATATTCTCTCCTAAAAATGGATTTGCTTTTATTCCTAATAAAACAACAATAGTGGATGGTAGTGAAAAGAAAGTTCAATTATGTATTGATGTGGGTTCTATAGGGGATTCTAATGATATATTTCTGTCTTCAGAAGATCCAATAAATTGCCCTGGCAAGTGGATGCTCCCAAGTAAAAAGAACCTTAACAAAAAAATCATTAAAAATATTTTAAAAATAGAAATTCCCATCAAGGTGAAAGGGACAGATCATGTTGGTGAAAAGTCTAAAATAATAGCTACCTATATGGATAAACAAGCCGAATTACATGTAACTATTGTACCAGAACCTTCATTTAGTGGTCCCTTGCGTGATGTTAGACTTTCAGCAAAAAATACAAAAAAGATTTGTGATTTTATTGAAGATGAGGGTATAATTGAGGTTTATTACAAACATCCTTTAATAAAGAAATATATGAAAAAGAACTTTAGAAATAGACAAGATTTCTTAGTATTTGTTGCTGATACTATCACAAGAGAGGCTATAAAAGCAATAGTGAAAGCAGGTATAAGAGAAAATTCTTCAAGATTTCCAATTTTTGATATTGATCATCCAGAGCCAGAAATAGAAGAGCATATTATAAGAGAATATTATGAACAAGGTCCAAAATTACATGATTTATTTGTAAAACTTGTAAGAACATTTAAGTTAGGAACAGAATAAAATCCGGCGACTCGGCGGCGAAACTCAAATTGTTTCGCAACCCACTTTGTTTGGAGATATAACAACAGATAAACAGGCTAATAGCAAAGCTACTATCCACAAATCTCTGCTTATGCAACAACTTCTTTTATCTGCAAAAGCTTACGCCAACAACAACTTAACAGGACATTGAAAAACAAAAATTTTTAAACAATCACTAAAAACCTTTGCCTCATGAAGTATTTGTTCACTGTTTTTAAAAGCGTTCAATCCTTGAAACCCTTGGAGCATAAAACAATTGTTTTTAAGAAAACTTTATAAATAATTCACACACCCTCATTCTTTATAAATGCCTTTATAAATAATTTAAAAAATCTTGGTTTTTTAAAATCAAGAAGAAAATAGAAGAAAATATTTAAAACAAAAACATGGAGGGGTGAAAAATGGCTGATAAAAAACCACACTTAAACCTGGTTTTTATAGGACACGTAGATCACGGAAAGAGCACAACAGTGGGTAGGTTGTTGTTTGACACTAAAAGCATTGACGAGCAAACACTTAGAAAGCTTAGAGAAAAAGCTCAAGAACTTGGAAAAGCAGGGTTTGAATTCGCTTTCGTCATGGATAACTTGAAAGAAGAGCGAGAGAGAGGGTTAACCATTGACTTAAGCCACAAGCGTTTTGAAACTCCAAAGTATTACTTCACAATCATTGACGCTCCTGGGCATAGAGACTTTGTTAAAAACATGATCACAGGAGCAAGCCAGGCAGATGCTGGCGTGTTAATAGTGGCTGCTAATGACGGAGTCATGGCTCAAACCAAGGAACACATATTCCTAGCGAGAACGTTAGGTGTTAACCAGCTCATCGTAGCAGTGAACAAGATGGACCTTGTCAATTATGACCAAAACAGGTTTGAACAAGTCAAGAAAGACGTGCAGGAATTGTTAAAAAAGGTTGGTTACAAGATTGAAGAAATACCTTTCGTTCCAATAGCTGCTTACCCTGGAGACAACGTTGTTAACAAGACTGATAAAATGCCTTGGTATCAAGGACCAACGCTTTTAGAGCTTTTAGACACTCTTAAAGAGCCTGAAAAGCCTATTGACTTGCCTTTAAGACTGCCAGTGCAAGACGTTTACAACATCACTGGCGTTGGAACAGTAGTTGTTGGCCGTGTTGAAACAGGAGTTTTAAAGACTAATGACAAAGTCATCATAGTGCCTGGAAGAGAAGGTAAAGGCATCACTGGAGAGGTTAAAAGCATTGAAATGCACCATGAAGCAATGCCTAAAGCAGAGCCTGGAGACAATGTTGGTATTAACATTAGAGGTGTTGGTAAGAAAGACGTTGCTAGGGGTGACGTTATAGGCCATCCAGACAACCCTCCAACACTTGTTAAAGAATTCACAGCTCAGGTGATTGTGTTAAACCATCCAACAGTTATCACTGCAGGTTATACGCCAGTGTTCCATGTGCACACAGCGCAAGTGGCTTGCAGGTTTGAAAAGATTGAAAAGAAGCTAGACCCAAGAACTGGACAGGTTGTGCAAGAAAACCCTGACTTTATAAAGAACGGTGACGCTGCTATTGTTAAGATAGTGCCTACAAAGCCTTTAGTGATTGAGCGTCAGAAAGACATTCCGCAAATGTCAAGGTTTGCAATTCGTGACAGTGGAACAACAGTGGCTGCAGGCATGTGCATTGACCTTGTTGAAAAGCCTTTGAAGTGAAAACAAAAAACTTTTTTTCTTTTTTAAAATTTTACTTCTCTACTCCTCTGTAAAAAAAGTAAAGGTTTAGGTTTTGAAAACATTTAAAAACTATTTGTTTTTACCTTTAAAAATGCAAAAGGCAAGGATTAAAATCGCTAGCACTGATATAAACAAGGTTAACCAGGTTTGCGAGTATATAAAAAGCATTAGCGAAAAAACAGGCGTTGTTATGCGAGGACCAATACCATTACCTACAAAAAAGCTTCGCATAGCAACTAGGAAGAGCCCTGACGGCGAGGGTAGTGAAACTTGGGAACGCTATGAAATGCGAATCCACAAGCGCATTATTGACTTAGGTTTAGATGAAAGAGCTTTACGCCTTGTTATGAGAGTTCCAATACCTGAAGGTTTAAACATTGAAATAGAAATCATTGAATAAAACGCTAAACTTTCCTAATTCTTAACCAGTTTGCTTTTAAGCTTTAAAGATTAAACTTTAAAAAGGTTGAAACACTAACCTTGAAAAAACCAAAGCATTGATTAAGCCCGGGTTGCCTAATCCGGTATGGCGCCAGCCTGGAGTGTTTAAAAAATCATGGAAAGCTGGTCCCTTCACGGGGTTCTGGGTTCAAATCCCAGCCCGGGCGTTTTTTTACATATTTTTTTACATTTATTTTAACAATCGCTCAGCTTTAGAAATAATTCTTTCAAACTCTTTTGAACGCGTCTCAAGCTTCGCAAACTCTACTAAAGCGCAAACATGTAAGCATTCCTTAACAAGCTTTACAATGCTTGGCTTTACATGTTTAGACTTTAAAACTTGCACTAACTCAGTATTTGTTAATTCTTGATTGACTTGAAACTTGTTAGCATAGTAAAACCTGATAGCTTGAGAAATCAGTTCATAAGCATCTTTAGCTTTACCAGTATTAAACAATTCTTTTGCTTTAACAAGCATTGCCCTAGCTTCTTTTTTATAATCTAAAAACGTTCCCAGTTTTTGCTCTTCAGCAATCATTTGATTAACATGCTTCCTTGAAAGTTTTTTACTAAGTTTTTTGGCAATCTTGTTTACAAGCTTCCAACCTAGAATTATGCACGCAACCACTGCTAAAACTAGCAAGCCAGTCAACAACCATTTTTTGCTTTCAACATTGCTATGTGTTGTTTCAACCCAGACTTTTTCAACACTATTATTAACAACTTCCGCGATTAAGGTTTTATTCAATCCCTGCTTGTAGAAAGGTAGGGAAACCTTAACACCTTGACTTGTCAAGTTAAAAACTGGTTTTGACTCGTTAAAACCTTGATTTAACAATTGGTTTTTAATGTTTTGAAACTTAGGGTTTTTTGAAAGCAAGTTCATTAATTCTTCTTCGCGCTTAGGAGTCAAATAATTCAGGTTTAAACTGTTATTCAAGAGTTCGCCTTTAACAATCGCTGTTTCACCAGTTTTAGAGTTCTTGTAAACCAATTCAAACTTTCCACTAGTATTGGTTTTTACATCAAGCTTTGCATTGGAAATGTTAAACCCTTGACTTAAAAGTTTACCATGCAATTTTTGGAATTGTTCTTGCAATGCTAGATTTTTCAAGAATTGATTTTTCAAAACTTGCTGGTTTTGCAATTGCTTTTGCATTTCTTGTTTTAAAGCATTAACGTTTTGAGGCAGCTGGTTGTTCTGAACCATTGTTGAAGGGTTCTGACTTGGATAAGCATTGCCTAGTGCTTGTTTTTTGTTAACGCTTTGCATTAACTGGTTTAACTCTTGATTCAAGTGTTGAACGTTAGAACCTATTTGAATGTTAAAACTACTACCTCCAGTTGCAAAGCCATAAGTGTAAGATGTTGATTGCATATTCACGCCATTACAACGATAAATCGTTGTCACGCCTCGCATTGAATTACCAGAATAATTACCAACAACTCTAACAACAACACTGTTTGAAGTCACTGTCTCCTGGCGATGGGTTTCAGGATTTTCATAGCTAACACTTGCACCCGTAATGTTAAACACTCCCGGAGTAAAAACTTGTATGGGATCGTAAGCAAGAATTACTTCTTTATTACTTGGCAACTCATACTCTAAGCATTGAACATCCAAGCCGTTACCTGCAAGCACATTCTCATCTTTTATTTGAACCACAAGTTTTTGATTGAAAGGGTTATGAAATTTTAACATTATCTTAACGCTTTGACCAGTGCTTAAAGTGTTGTTTTCAACAATTTTTTCAACGCTTAAGTGTTGCGTTGCAAAGCAAACATTTGCTTTTAATGTAATTAGCAGTGCTAACACGAGCATTGTTAATGGCGGTTTTGGAACAAGTAATTGCCAACGCATTTTAAACACCTCTCTTCAAAATATAATTCTGTACTTGCCGTAAACGATGTACATGTTAACAAGTAGCAATAAAAGCGCTAGCGTGAAGAACAAATCTTTAATGCTTGATAACTCCCAGTCACGCTGAATGTTTTCTCCAATGTTCTTGTAAATTTCATCTAAGGTGTGCTCGTTGACAGATTTGTAATACTTGCCACCAGTTGCTGTTGCAATGTGTTTTAGTGTTTCTTCATCAAGCTCTGCATACTGGGGGTTTCCGAAAAAGTCGTAACCAATCACTACAGGTTTTTCAGAGCCTAAACCAATAGTGTAGACTTGTATGTGGTTAGCTTTTGCATAGCTAACAGCTTCTTCAGGAGTGATAACGCCAGCATTGTTAACCCCGTCACTTAGAAGGATGACAACTTTTTTCTTGTTAGGAATAGAAGTAGCCATGTCAATAGCTAAGCTTAAACCATCGCCAAGAGCTGTTTTTCCCTGCCTTTGCTGTATAGCTCTCAACTTTTCAATCGCTTTTTGCTTGAACGGTGTTAAGTAACAAGCAGTTGTAGCTCCGGATTCAAAAACTACTATGCCTACATAGTCGTGAGGTTTTAAACTTTTAATCAATATTTCTGCTGATTTCTTAGCAGCTTCAAGGCGTGTTGGCTTGTAATCAGTAGCGCTCATGCTGCCTGAATCGTCAATAGCTAAAACAACGTTCACGCCTTGCTTAGCTTTTTTTAACGGTATTTTAGGATCTGCAAGTCCTAAAATTATTAAACTCACAGCCAAGGTTAACAATAAGAACGGCAAGTGCATCCTAAAACTTTTGTTAAAGCTTTGCTTTGCAATGCTTAGCATGCTGAACTTTAAAGCTGCAGCTTTCTTCTTCTTAGAATAATAAGTGTAGAGATAAACAATCAGCGGTATTGATAGTAACAATAACAACACTAAAGGCTTGTCAAACCTGAACTGTAACAGCCAATGCAAAGATTTCACCTCGCAAGCCTTTTAGCTCTAAGCTTGAAAAACTTTGTTAAAGGAATGTAGAAAGGCTGAGTGGTTGTTAATTGCACTACATCTATGCCTAACTTTTTCACAGTTTTTTGAAACGTCAAATGTTTATGCTTGACAAGTTTTAAGTATTGAATTCTAAAAGCTTTATCATTAGTGTTAATTAACACTTGCTCTCCAGTTTCAGCATCTTCTAACAATGCATAACCAATGCTTGGTATTAACTCTTCGTTAGGATCTTGCAAGTTTATCAATATAACGTCATGCTTGCGTTTTAAAAACCTTAACAAGTTCTCAACATTCTGTGTCATGGTTGTTGTTAAGAAATCTGAGATGATAAATAAAATGCTACGCTTCTTCACAACTCTCGCTAGGAATGTTAAAACGTTTTCAAGATTTGTGTTTAAATCTTCGGGTTGATAGTAAACAAGGTCTCTCAATAGTTTAAGAACAAATTTTTTACCCTTCCTAGGCTTTACAAAGCGTTCAACCCTGCTCGTGAACAAGCACAAGCCTATGTTGTCATTGTTTTTCAAACCTGAAAACATTAAAGCAGCTGCTAGCTCAATGCCTAATTGTTTTTTTGTTTTAACACTTCCAAAAAACATGCTTCGGGACATGTCAAAAACGATGTAAACGTTTAAATCGCGCTCTTCAACGAATTCTTTCACGTAAGGAGTGTTAAACCTTGCTGTCACGTTCCAGTCAATGCTTCTTATGTCATCTCCAGGCATGTATTCTCTAACCTCTGAAAACTCTATGCCGCGACCTTTAAACACAGACTTATAACTACCAGCGATCAAGCCTTCAACTAACTTGTTAGTTTTAATCTCAATCTTTTTTATTTGTTTTAAAATCTCTTTTACTTCCGGCATTTTAAGTTAAAAAACCTTTGTTAAGGCGTTTTGATCTTGTCTAATATCAAGCTAACAACTTTGTCAGTGGTAAAGTTTTCAGCTTCTGCCTCATAAGTTAATATCAACCTGTGGCGGAGCACTTCTTTAGCAACTGCTTTCACGTCTTCAGGCATTACAAAGCCACGGCCTTGCAGCAAAGCATGCGCCTTGCTAGCGAGCATTAGCCATATAGAAGCTCTTGGAGAAGCTCCAAACTCTATAATGCCGTCAAGTTTTAACCCATAATTCTCTGGAAACCTTGTTGCGTCAACAATTCTGGCTATGTAATCAACAATTTTTTCATCAGCGTAAATGTGTTGGTTAAAACTTTGAACTTCAACGATTTGCTTTGCGTTTAAGATTGGTTTTACCTCAATGTTCAATGATTGAGTGTTGCGTTGAATGATCAACTTTTCTTGCTGTAAAGAAGGATAACTTATTAATAGCTTGAAAGCAAACCTGTCAACTTGGGCTTCTGGAAGCTTGTAAGTGCCTTCACTCTCAATAGGGTTTTCAGTAGCCATTACAAAGAAAGGTTTTTCAAGCTTGAACGTTGAACCATGAATCGTTACTTGGCGTTCTTGCATTGCTTCTAGCAAAGCAGATTGCACTTTCGGAGGAGCTCTGTTAATCTCATCAGCTAATATGAAGTTGTGAAACACTGGGCCTTTCTCTGTTCGGAAACTAGATTTTTGGTGATCGTAAATTTTGGTTCCAATAATATCAGCTGGTAGCAAGTCAGGAGTGAATTGTATCCTGCAAAAGCTAACGTTTAACGTTTGAGCAAGCGTTTTTATCATCAACGTTTTTGCAAGTCCAGGAACGCCTTCAAGTAACACGTGACCATCAGCTATCAAAGCTATGACTAGTTTTTCAAGTATTTGGTCTTGACCCACAATAACCTTTCTCACTTCTCCAAGCACTTTGCTAAGCATTGCTGAATACTTCTCAGCTTTTAAGCAAAGCTTTTTTATCTCGGTATTCGTTAAGCGCATGGCTAACACCTCCCAAGGCTTAACTTTTTTAGAAATTCACAACCCGAACGTTTTTTCAAACTCTTTCATCTGCCTAAGCTTTTCAGCAAATTTGCAGCCAAGATCTGTTATAATAATGTACTCGTGATTGTCTTCTCTAACCTTGTAAACCAAACGTTTTTGCATTAACTCTTCAAGGTATAACTTCATCTGTTGATGGGAAAGGTTAGCCTTATACATAAGCCTTGTGGGCTTGATCATTCCGCCGTTGTGTTGAATAGCGTTTAACATGTCTAAAATGATGTCACTTCTTTCGCGCTTTCTCGCCATTTTTACCCTTCTTCAAAACTTTGATCAGCGTTATTAACAATCCAGCATAACCAGTTAGTTGGACTAGTTCTGCAGTAACGTAAAACAATTCATTAATCCTTACAAAGACGAAAAAAACCTGGCTTAACGTTATCAATGCAAAGCTGTAAGCAAGCCATTTATTGCTAGGCTTTCTTAAACGCTTGTAATTCTTCCAGTAGTGGAACGTTATGATGCATAAAAAGATTAGCGCTGTCAAGTGGAACATGTAATACGCGTGTCTTGAAAAATAGCTAGACACTAATATCAAGTAAGCAAGGATTGCAAAGCTAGTGTTTTCAGGCTTCACGTACATCTTGTAAAGAAGTAACAAGCCTAGAAGCATTGTAACGCGATACATTAAAAAACCAATTATTAAAGGCAGATTAGAATATCTCACTGACTTGTAAACAAGGGTTATAAAGCCGAACGTTTTCGTTTCTAAAACAATGTAGTAAATGCTAAAATTTGTTAATATCTTAAACAAGAAAGAAGCAGCCATTAACGTGAAAGCAATTGCTAGGTACAAGTAATTCTTGTTCCTCTTGTTAAGCTTGTAATACTTCACGCTAGTAAACGCTATTAATAACAAGACAACAACGCTCACAACGTCTATGAGCAAGTCTTTACCATAAAACCATGTTGGACTGTAAACCAGTCTAAACATGCGAAAAGCTCTAAATTCTTGTTTAAAAAACTTGTGAAAGAAAAATCTAGGCAAAAACGCTCATGGAACAATATTCTATAATTAAAACCTGTAATTAACCTTCACAACGCTTTATAACGCAAATTGTTGAAACTTCTAAACTTTGTAATTGCTTAATTTTTTGGGGGGTGTGAGAACTTGCAAAGTGTTGAAATAAAGTTTGAAATTCCAAACCTAGAGCATTACTGCATAAAATTCAAAACTTGGCATGAATTGTTGCTAGAAAAAGAAAAAAGAAGGCAGCACTGGTTTAGACAATGCTTTAAACAAGCAAAGCATTCAAAACCATTCACTTTTTCTTCTTAGAATGCTTTTTCCTAGCAACGCCTTTCAAAGCGTTAACAGCAGCTGACAATTCCTGAACATTCTCACTAAACACAGGTAAAAACTTTGACAAAACAGTTTCAAAAGCTTTTAACTGTCCGTGAATGTTTAGTAAGTGCTTGTCATACTCGGTGACACGAGCAATAACTGCTGAGTGCAACTTGTCAAAATTGTGCTGCAATGATTTCAAGTTATTCTCTAAATTCATAATCCTAGCTTCAACACTATTCTTCCACTCAACAATCTTTCCAATATCCTTCATCAACTCGTTCCATTTCTCATCAATGATTGCTTCCACAATCTCTTCAGTAGTCACTGCTTGATCGCCCTGCAACATTGGCTGGCTTTGCTGTGCTCCAGGCATGCTCGGTATCGGTGGAGGCATTGCTTGTTGTTGAACAACACTAGGAGCAGGATCTGGCATTGCGTTAAAATCATGCACAGCGCTTTGAAGTTTAGTTTTTTGACCTTCACCATGCTCATCAGCCTGGGTTAAAGCTGCAAAGATCTGGCTAGAACTATAACCCTTGGCTTGCAATGACTGGATTATCGCATTGTTATCCATGCCTTGCTTTCGCATGCTAATAACTAAGTCTACTGGAATGTCGCTTGGTTGCGGTGCAGAAGGAGGAGTTAAACCTGGAAGTAAGTCTTCATCTTTTTTCTTAAACAATGCCAAAACACTCACCTCCTTTTCTGTTTTTAAGAACAAGCATTAAGATTTTTAAATGTTTCGGTTTTAAGAGGTGTGAAGTTATTGTTGGTAAGATGAAAATAAGGGGGTTGCATGAAATATGAGTTGCAGCTGTAGGGAACATCCAAATTTCACATCGCAGCATAAGTCGCATACCCCCCAACATTAAACTCAACCCTCTTCAGTCCACCTTAGAAATCTTTATATATCATGACAATTGTTTGTTTTATGGAAATGCAAAACTTTGATAGATGGGCTAAAGTTTATGATTTAATCTATGGAACTTATGATAAAGACATTGATTTTTATAGAAAAGAAGCTCGTAAGTCAAAAGGTAAAGTTCTTGAGATAGCTTGCGGAACAGGAAGGATTTATTTAGAGTTGGTTAAAGATGGTGTTGATGCTTATGGGATTGATATTTCTAATAAGATGTTAGAGATTCTCAAAAAGAAGGCTAAAGAGTTAGGATTAAAACCAAAAGTCAAAAAAGCTGACATGAAATCTTTCAGCTTCAATATTAAATTTTCTTTGATAATAATTCCATTTAGGTCTTTCTTGCACAATTTGACTATTGAAGATCAACTAAAAACATTAATGAATGTTAGAAAACATCTTAAACCAAAGGGAAAGTTAATCCTTAATTTCTTTTATCCAAACCCGGAAGTATTTGTCAAAGATATGAATAAAGAAATAAAAGAAAAAATTAGAGTTAAAGACAGAGAATATATTAAGATTACTAAAACTTCTTTTGCTGATGAAGTGAATCAATTATTGCTTGTAGAAAGCAAGCTTAAGATAAAAGACAAAACATATTGGAGGAATAAATTTAAAATTTCTTTTGTTTATAAAAGAGAATTTGAACTTTTATTACGCCTTGCTGGTTTTAAAAAATGGAAAGTTTATGGTGGTTTTGACTATAAATCATATAAACAAGAAATGGTTTGGATTGTTGAAAGATAAATAAAGAAGATTAAGTAATTTAAAATGGGGTGGCGGGGATTTGAACCCCGGACACCATGGTCTTCAGCCATGCGCTCTCCCAGGCTGAGCTACCACCCCGAGTAGTTAGTAAAAACTAGTTGTAAGCCATGATTTTTAAATTTAACCCTGGGTGATAGCTCTTAACTCGTTGTTGGTGAGATGAAAAATGGAGATTAGAACACTATCAGATTTTTCTCTATAATTTTATTTAAGATGGTGTTTTTTCTTTTCTCTTTCTAGGAGTTTGTAGTGTTGCCTTTCAACTAGGATTGAGTAATAATAACCTTTTATTTTTTCTTGAATTAGTGAGAGCTGTTTAGCATGAATAATGGTTTTTTATCATAGTTAGGGTTTTTGCTATTTTTGATTTTTTTTGAGTTCGTCTAAGTGCGGGGGGTATATTTAGTTTCTTTTTACTTGCCGTAGCCTAATTTTTCATGATGTATGTGATCAAGCGAAGCAGCAATTGAAGGGTTTTTTATATCTATCGTATCTTATAAGTGGTTACAACCGAAAAATTTAAATATGCTTTACATCTAATATTATACTATGAGACCCTCTAAAACTAATGATCTGTATGCAAGGCTAGGTTTAAATAGAGATGCCTCGCTAGAAGAAATAAGAGATGCTTATAGAAAATTAGCTTTTAGATATCATCCAGATAGAAACCCGAATAACAGAGAAGAAGCAACTCGAGATTTTATCGCTATTTCTGAGGCTTTTGAAATTCTTTCTGATCCAATAAAGAGAGCACAATATGATTCAACAAGAAAATTTGAAAGTAGAATATCAATGGAAGGTTACTCTGACATATTTACTCTTTTTAATGAGCTGCTTAAGAGAGATTTTGAGCCGGGAATAGAAATCCTATCTGATGGTACTCTTATCAAAAAAGAAAAAATTCAGACATCATATGGAGAAGTTGTAAGAATTAGTGCAGTTAAAAAAGAGGCGTTTATTTATCAAGATGGAAAATGGATAAAAATAGAAAATAATTCTTCACTCTCTGAAGAGAACCCTATAAAAGAATCTAAAAAAAGTACTTTAGAAAAATTAATAGAAAAATATTCGCAAAAAAGAGAAAAATGGCCCTTATTATAACACTATAACAATTGCTGACAATTATAAGGATTAACTTTGAAAGAAGCACATCTTTAAGTAAAAAAGGAATTAAAAAGTCTTGGCAAGAACAAGATTTTTCACAGTCTGCCTCTACCAAAATCTTGTTTCGTTGCGACTCACTCGACTCTATTCTACCTGTACAACAGAGATAAAAAGGTCTTTTTGCTTTTTTTGCCAGCCTCCCAAAATTTGCTGGCGACAAACTTCACATATTCGCGATATGTTATTGCTATACTAAGCTCCAGAGTGAAATCAAAAAGACATTGGTGGACAGCCCCAGTTAATTTTCAGCAGAGCATACATTAAAAGCTTAAAGTTACTACCTCTTTATTCTTACTCTCTATTTTACCAACAATAATTTGCCAGAACCCCTAGTGGTAGACATAGAAGTGTGCTTGTCAGGTTGTTAACTTCCTTTAAGTTTTAACAAGCAGTCTAGAAGGTCTTGGCTTGAAAACCCTATGATCGTAGCGTTTTTCAAACAATTATTAATCACTACTCGCAATGCTTGTTCTTGCAATGCAATGCCTTTCAATCTTGCTTCTAATTCTTCAATAACTGTTTCCGGGTGTGCAAAAAAGTCGCCTGTAATCCTAACATCTTGGATTAACGGTTGGTTCTTATCTTTATGGATTTCTGCAGTAATTCTTAACAATTTATCTTTTTTTACTTCAACAGTTTTTTTCACAACAACCACCTTTAAGCTTTTTAAAGCAATTTTCAACGCTTGAAATTCCAGTCGTCAGTGTTGTACTTGTTGTTGTACAACTCAATGATTTTTTGCTTTTCAAAACTTGTTAATTCTTCTGGAACGATTTTAGCGTTTAATGCTTGTTCAAAACCTTTAATCAAGCATTGCTCCACTGCTTCAAAGCTAGGCTTGAACCCTAACTCATGCTTTAAACTCGTAACGCGTTGCTTGACATTAGCTATCATTTTATCCCTAATCTTTTCATCGCTAACTTTTAGCACTGAAAACATTTTGTCAACATCCACATCTATTAACAAAGTTCCGTGTTGTAAGATAACACCTTTAAACCTTGTTTGAGCATTGCCAGAAACTTTTTTACCGTTAATGATTATATCATTTACTGGTTTAAACTCTGCATTCAAGCCTAGATGCTTTAAACCTAGAACAATGCCTGCGCAAAGCTTTTCATAACTGTCAATGATTGTTCCCGGAGCGAATTCTTCAGGGATGATGATTGAGTAATTAAGTTCTTTCTCAGGATCTTTAAACACTGCTCCACCGCCTGTCATGCGTCTAAAAATTTCCACTCCTAAAGCATTGCAAGCTTTAAGGTTTACTTCTTCTTCAACGCTTTGGGAGTATCCAATAGCTACTGAAGGCTTCTTGAAATAGCAAATCCTTAAACTTGGTTTTGCAATGCCTTGAGCAACTGCTAACATGTTAGCTTCATCAATAGCCATTTGTTCTTTATAACTCTCAGTCACTGTCTTGATGAACCTTAACTCTAACTGCTTAGCCATTTTCAAGTTTTAACTTTTTTAACTGTTTGAACTTTCTTTTTTCTTTTTAGAAAGTTCTTCAAACGCTTTTAATGCTTCACCACTGTACATCAAAGCAGGACCGCCACCCATAATAACAGCAACCCATAAAGCGTCTAGCAATTCTTGCTTTGAAACACCTGCATTAATTGCTTTCTCAACATGGAATGCTATGCAATAACTGCATTGCTTGACAACTGCTAGTGCAATCGCTATTAATTCTCTATGCTTTTCAGAAAGCACTGCTTTGTAACCAGTAATGCCTAGCAAGTTGTGGAATGCTTCCATGCGTTCAGGGCTTTGCTTGAAAAACTCTTTCACACTATTGTTAGCGCTTCTTAACAATTTTTCAAAATCGTTTTCAGATTGCATTGATAACACCTCCTTGGTTAAATTAAACCTTTGCGCTTGTACCAATCCATTGCTTGTTTTGAATCCATTAATTCTTGCAATTCTTGCTTTTTTTCCAAAGCCAGTTTCACAAGCCAAGTGTTGTAAGGATCCTTGTTTATTAATTCTGGATTGTCAACAACTGCTTCGTTAATGCTTAAAACCTTTCCAGTTAAAGGGCTTGTTAATCTCCCGCTCCACTTTTCAGCTTCTAAAATTATAAGGTCGTCACCTTTTTTCACCACTTCATCTTTGTTGATGCAAAACTCTGCAAAAACAAAAAGCTTTACAGCCCTAGCAGCTGGTTTCGTAACGCCTAACAAGGCATTGTCGTTTTCAATTTTAACCCATAAATAGCTGTCAGAGTATTTCAGTGTTTCTGGCAAGTCTTGATTTGACATTGCAAACCACCCCCTTTTAAAGCTTGCAAATCTAGCCAAGCACTAGTAATTCTGGCTTTAAAAGCAGTATCAAACCCAAACCTAGCATTAACAATCCAGACACGAGTTTTAAAACTTTTCCCTGTTTTTCAGACAGCTTTTTAGCTCCTAGCGTTAGAGTGAAAGCTATCACTATAACGAGTAATGGAACAACATAGAAAACATTGTAAAGCGCTATGTAAGCGTAATACTTCCAAGTTGGCAAGTTTCTCAACGTTAAAATCTTTGTGTAAATCGCTGGGAAGCCTGCAGTGCATAACAGTTCAACAAAGTTCGCAGTCACTGCTAAGGTTACAGTGCCTAAGAGCGCTACTATCAAACTCGTGCTGTGACTTATGAATCGCATTTCTCTGAACAGTTTAGGCTTTGCTTTTTCAGGAATTGTTAATGTTACAAACTTTTTGAAAGCAAAGAACTCTTTAATGTTTATCAAACCCATGACTATGCCAATGATTGCTATGACAATGCGTAACGCTTCAGCATAGCCAATGTACAAGAACAAGTTCAGCCAAGCAGTCATGAACAAGAAGTAAATAACTCCAGAAGTTATTACAAACGTTAAACCAACTAGCAACATTTTAGACCTCTTCCTAGCGTAAACAAGGATTGTTAGCAAGAACGTTAAAACCCACATAGCGCAAGGGTTAAACCCGTCTACTAAGCCAATAATCATTGTTAACAAGGGTATTGAAACGCTTGCAGTGTTCACAGTTCCAATTATTGGAATTTTAACTGTTGTGCTAGCATTGCCTTGCAATCCATGACTTGTAGCGTTGTTTAAAGAAGTGTTTCCATTAACAAGGATTGATTGGTTTGTTACAATGACTTGGTTTGACTGGTTTTTCAAGCTTTGATTGTTTGTTAAACTTTGATTTTGATTGTTCCCTGGCTGTGTTTCTGGTTCTGTTTCAACACCAGCTTTTACTAACGGGTTTACACAGCTTGATACCAAGCAATGCTCAATTAAAGATCTGATCTGTTCTCCCGTTGTTTGTTCACTTCCAAAGCCAACCACGTATTGATCTCCAATGAATGTTGTTGGCACACCCACAGGATTGAAACCATAAGCTTTGCAAACTTTTTGGAATAACAAACCATTCTCTCTGCTGCTGATTTCAAACTCTTTAACTTGTAAAGGGTATTGGTTTTTTATCTTGTTCAAGAACGCTCTCTCCTTAGCGCAGTGAGGACAGCCTTCATGCCAGAACAAGACTAGCACAACTTTTTCTTGAGACGCATTGCTTGTTAAACCAAAGCTTTTATTACAAAGCAATGATGTTAGCGTTACAGCTATCATTAAAACTAATGCAGTGATTGTTAAACCTTTCCAAACGTTTCGTTTTAAAACCATTGCTTGCTTGCAGTGTTTAACCAAGACTTTCACACCTCCTGTTTAAATCATTACTGTTTTTATACTGTTTTTTATTAGGAGTTTGAACTGTTGAAACAATATTTAAAGCTTTGTTTCAAATTTTGAAACAACCAATTTTTTGCATTGTTAAAACCGCTCCCTGTTAAGTTCTAGTTATTGTTAACTTCTAAATATTTCTCTAGCAAGCTTTGAAGCTTTAACAACAAACGTTTTTTTATTCTCAACTTTTTCAACGAGCTGTTTTTCCAAAAGCTTTTTCAAAACCCTATGGGTTTGCAATCTTGAAAGATTTGTAGCTTTAACAATAGCTGCTTGTGTTAAAGGTTTTTCCAAAACAAGCTTCATGATCAAAGCCTCGTTTTCAGGAAGCAAGCATAAAGCTTTCTCACAATTCCTACTAGCTAATGGCTCAGCCATTAAGTAATAAGCTACAGAGCCTACAATCATGCCTAAAGCAGCAACAGCTGGAATCCAGAAGTAGCTCCTTGCAAAACACACACAAGCATGAACGCTTAACAATCTTGACTGCAAGTAAGCAGCTGTTATTGAAGTTATGAGTAAAAAACCAGCTACTATGCTCAAGGCTAAAATCACTTTCCTCTTACTGCTAGAGCGCATTGTTAACAAAAAATGCTTTAACAAAAAGCTTTTAAAGCCTTAACTTTTTATGAATATAGCTAGCTAGTTCTTGTATTGCTAACCTTTCCTGTTTTGTAGTGTCACGATCCCTTATTGTCACAGTGTCGTCTTGCAATGTTTGAAAATCTATAGTGACGCAGAAAGGTGTTCCTATTTCATCCTGTCTTGCGTAACGCCTGCCAATGCTTCCTGAAGCATCAAAAAACGTTGGGAATTCATGTTTTAAACCATTGTAAACAGTTAAAGCTTTTTCAACAAGCTCTTCTTTATTGCTCAACAATGGAAACACTGCAACTTTGAAAGGAGCAAGCACTGGGTGGATTTTTAAAACAAAATTGTTCCTATCCTTGTCAAAACTTAATGCTTCAAACATGAACACTAAGAAAGCTCTGTCCAAGCCGAAACTAGGTTCTGCAACAACTCTTGGTATTAAACTACCCTTTGCTTGGTCAAACACTCTAAGCTTTTTACTGCTAAACTTTTCATGCCTTGACAAGTCAAAAACGCCTCGATCAGCAATGCCTACAACTTCTTTCCAGCCGAAAGGGAACTTGTACTCAATATCCCAAGTGTCTGTTGCATAGTGAGCTTTTTCCTCGCTTAAATGTTGTCTAGCTCTCAAGTTGTTAATGTCTACTCCAAAACGCGTGAACCATTTAACACTAACGCCTATCCAGTAAGCAAGCCACTCGCTAAGCCAGCCATTGCTAACAGCTTGTTTTAAAGACGTTCTTACAGGTTCACCCTGCTTTTCTTGAAGTCTTGCAGGAAGCATTTGTAATTCTAAATCAGAAACTTCTTTAAAAAAAGGGCATTCAAGGTTTGTTGCAAAATATTCAATCTCCATCATTTCAAACTCTCGCATCCTGAACAAGAAATTCCTAGGGCTTATCTCGTTGCGAAAAGCTTTCCCAATCTGAGCAATGCCGAAAGGAGGTTTCAACCTTGACGTTTCAACAATGTTTTTAAAATTCGCAAATATTAACTGAGCTGTTTCAGGTCTTAAAAAGCTTTTTGAACCTTCATCTTGGAAAGGCCCTATAAACGTTTTAAACATTAAATTAAACTCTTGAACTTGAAACTCTCCACCGCAAGAACACTTAATGTTTTTCTCTTTAATGATTTGCTTCACTCTTTCCAAGTTCAAACTTTCAGGTTTAACGCCATACTTTTCGCTTAAAAAATGATCTGCCCTGACAGCGTTTTTACATTTGTTGCATAAAAGCATGATGTCTGTGAAGCTTTCAACATGGCCTGAAGCATGCCAAACTTTTGGATTAGTGATTATGCAACCGTCAATGCCTACAACGTCTAACCTGTCGTTAACAAAAAACTTCCACCATTGCTGTTTAACACTGTTCTTAACCTCAACGCCTAAAGGGCCGTAATCATAAAAACCTGCCAAGCCTCCATAAATCTCTGCTGTTGGAAACACGAACCCTTTACGCTTGCAAAACTTTGCGAATTCTTCAATGTTTAAAACCATGGCTAAAGTTCTTATTGCAAGTTTTTAAATTTTTTCACAAACGACTCTGCTGAAA
>JAGGZX010000081.1 GCA_021161785.1 Candidatus Woesearchaeota archaeon
ATTCTATGCTCCCAAGTCAGCTCATTCGCTTTTCTCTAATTAAAAACTTTATTATATGATTTCTTCCTTCTCTATGTAGTAATTAATAAAGCCCAAATTTTATGATTTTAGTATGCACTGTTTTTCTGAGCTAAAGTAGGTATCTAGTAGAAATCTGCCGCTAAAATATATCATTAGTAAGAGCCTCCGGAGGGGTTTGAACCCTCGATCTCCCGGTTACAAGCCGGGCGCTTTGCCGCTAAGCTACGGAGGCTTTTTATTGCATTGTTTTGTAGATTTCTTCTATTTGTCTTGCTTGTTTTATGTTTTGCGTTGTCACTCCTTGACCTGGTGTTGTGATTGTTATTTTCACCATGCTTTCATCTATCGCTATTTTCGGGTTTGGCTTTTCTATCTGCTTTGCAATTTCATTCACGAACATTATTGCTTTTTCAAAGCTTTCCAGTTTGAAGCTTTTTTCAATGCTTGTGTCAGTGATCATTGATAACTCCCAACCAGGTAGTTTTTCAAGTTCTTGCTGCAATTGTTGCAGGTTTAAGATCATAAGAAAAGGGTTTTCTCTTTGAATTTTTAAATTTTAAGGAATCCTCCTGTACTTAGTGCTTGCCAAGCCCCATTCCAAGAACAATGTTAGCAAGGCAATGATTAACACTCCGTGCGTTAAGTTTTTCTCAACAATTGCTTTTTCAGACTTTTCAGCTATCTCTTCAAACCCTGCTTTTATTGTCTCGCTGTCTGAAGCTCTAAAATGCTCTCCTCCAGTGCTGTTCGTTATTTCTAGCAATACTTCTTCATTGTACACGTTTGAAACATTGTAAATCGTTGGCAAGTAACCAATAGGTCCTTGCTCTGTGCCAATGCCTATGCTGTAAACTATTAACTTGTGATCCTTTGCGTATTCAATTGCTTCATGCACTGGGTCGAACAATAACGGCGTCACAGTGTTGCTACCGTCTGTTGCTAGTATTAAAATCCTTCCCTTGTTACTGTTAGCTAAGATGTTAGCAGCTGTGATAACTGCTGATGGGATGTCAGTTCCGCCAGATTCTATAGGTTTAATGCTCTCAATAGCTTCTAAAACTTTGTCTTTGTCATCTGTTAGTTCTTGCACTATCAGCGGCACTCCTGCAAACGCTATCACAGCAATCTTTGTTTCAGCTTTCAAGGTTTTGACAAACTCTGCAGCTGCTTGCTTTGCAGCTCCTAACCTGGAAGGATAGTAATCCTTGCTAGTCATGCTTGCTGAAGCATCAATAGCTATCACGAAGTCATTGTTAGACACTTTTCCTTTAAACCTTACCGCTGGTTGTGCTAACGCTACAATAATACTTGCCAGTAACAAAATCCTAACAATGAGTAATCCAATGTTTTTAGTAACTTTTCCTTCCTGCTTTAACTTTTTCAAAGCTTCAAAGTTTGCAAATATTAAAGCTTTATACTTTGCGCGTTGCACTAGCAAGAAATGCGTACCAATAGCTATGGGTATTGACAGCAAGTACCACAAGTATTCTGGCTTGTGAAACACGATTTGCATTGATAAACACCTTTACATGTAAAGCCTGTACTTCTCCATGAAAAACTCTATCAAAGGCTTTGAAAACTCTTGATCTGTCTGCAGTTTTATAAAGCTTGACCTAGTTCTTTTAAACCATTCCTCTATCAACCTCTCAGTTTTTTGAACAAGGTTTTCAAAGTAAGAGCCATGCTTTTTCGCGTCAAAAAGCATAACATCACCTGTTAAAGGGTCTTGAAACTGGAATTGTCCAATTTTAGGTATAACCCTGTCACGCACGTCCCGAACCATGATGCCTACAACTTCAAAGTATTGCGACGCTAGTTCAATCCACTTGTGCCAGTTCTTTTCCAAGCCTATAAAGTCTGAAATAATGATGAGCATTGCATGTCCTTGCAACAATCGCATTGTTTTCTTAATAGCTTGTGACAATTTATAACCACCTCCGTAATTGTTTTTATCTCTCAAAATGTTTGTAATCCTCTTGAATGTTTTACCTCCATGATCAGGATAAACAACTGATTTGTAATCATCGCTAAACAATGCTAAGCCCACATTATCACCAGAGCGTAAAATAGCATAGGCTAACGAGCAAGCAATTTCTGCAGCGTATTCAGCTTTAAGCTTGTCTTTAGACCCGAAAAGCATTGAATTGCTAACATCTAACAATAAAAACGTGTTCACAAGCCTTTCTTCTTGGAGTTCTCTAACAACTAATTGCCCAGTCCTCAAGCTAGCTTTCCAGTCAATAAGCCTTGCATCATCTCCAAAATAGTAAGCCCTGTAACCTGCGAATTCTAAACCATGACCTTTAGTAAAAGAAACCCATTCTCCTTGATATAACGGCGAGAAAGCTTTTTCAGAAGGGTAGAGTTTCAACTTTTTAATCTTAGGTTTTAACTCTGGATTGAAACTTTCAAGTTTAATACTAAGCTTTGGCATAGAACAACACCTAGACAACAGGAACTTTCCTTAATATTTCATCAACGATCTCGTCAGTGCTTATCTCTTCTGCTTGTCCTTCATAGTTTAAAATAATCCTATGCCTTAACGCGTTGTGAGCAACTTCTTTAACGTCTTGAGGCGTTACGAACGTTTTACCCTTGACAAGCGCGTGTGCTTTAGAACCTATGTAAATGCTAATATCACCTCTAGGCGAAGCTCCGTACTCAATATACCTTCCTAGGTGAATGCCATACTTTTTAGGCCTCCTCGTTGCGTCTACAATTCTTAACAAGTAACGCTCCACCTTGCTACTCATAGCTATCAAGTTCACATCTTTTTGAGCTTGCAAGATGTGCTGCGGGTTTATAACTGGTTTCAAGCCAAAGCTTTCAAAGCTTCTAACAGTTATGTTGCGATGCAAAATTTTTTGCTCTTCATCAATGTTCGGGTAATCCATTAACAACTTGTACATAAACCTGTCTAGCTGTGCTTCTGGAAGCTTGTACGTTCCTAAGCTTTCAATAGGGTTTTGCGTTGCCATGACAAAGAAAGGTTTTGGAAGCTTGAACGTTTCCTTGCCAATAGTTACTTGCCTTTCCTGCATTGCTTCTAGCAGTGCAGACTGCACTTTCGGAGGAGCCCTGTTGATCTCGTCAGCTAGCACAAAGTTAGCAAACACTGGGCCTTTAATAGTGTAGAAACCTTTACCTTCTTCATACGTTGTTATGCCTATAATGTCGCTAGGCAGCAAGTCTGGAGTGAACTGGATCCTGCTAAACTTACAACCAGTGATTGTTGCAAAAGATTTCACGATCAAGGTTTTAGCAATGCCTGGAACACCTTCAACCAGTACATGGGCGTGTGAAACAAGAACTTCTATTAAAGCGTTAATGATCTTTTCTTGGCCAACAACAACCTTTGCTATTTCCTTCTTTAAAAGGTTAAACATTAACTGGTAGCGCTGCACCAGTGCTTGCATAGATTTAGAGCTAGCCACCTCTTTTGTCATAACATTCCTTGTAATGCTTGACATTTAAAAATTTTGTGCATTGTAATTGCAAACTTTGTTTTCAAGCCAAAAAATTTTTTAAACACTAATCACAACGTTTAAAAACATGGCGTTCCAAAACAATGAAAAACTGTTGCCAAGACAAGCAGCTGCGCAAGGCTTTGACATTAAAAAGCTTGTTAAGGAACAGTTATTGCTTTCTAAAAAAATTGTTTTAAAAGACCAACTGCCTAAAAACTTGGAACGCGTAGCTGGTTGCGACGTGAGTTTTGTGAACAACACAGCAGTGGCTGCAGTGGTTGTTACAGACGTTCAAGACTTTAAAATTCTTGAAAAAGCATTGTTTGTTGGCAAGCCTTTAATACCTTACATTCCAGGATTTTTATCTTACAGGGAAGCGCCTTTAATAGTGAGGGCTTTTCAAAAGTTGAAGCAAAAGCCTGACTTGTTATTGGTAGATGGCAACGGTGTTTTACACCCGAGAATGATGGGTATCGCAACGCATCTAGGTTTATTGTTAGACATGCCAACCATAGGCGTTGCTAAAAAGTTATTGCTAGGCGTTGTTGATGATAAAGGCTTTGTAGTTTTTAAAAACAAGAGGTTAGCATACTTTTTACAAACAAGGCCTTACAGCAAGCCAGTGATTGTAAGCCCTGGTTTTAAAATAACATTGCAAACAGCTATAAAACTTGTTTCTAAAATGATCAAGTACCCTCACAAGCTTCCAGAACCTTTACACTTAGCTCACAGGTTAGCAAAAACGACTGCTAAAAAACAAGCTGCGAAGAAGAAAAAACTAGTTAGAAAAAATACCAATGAGTAATAACTCTGCGCTACCTAAGCCCGTGAGAGTGTTGCCAGTTAAATGCTTGTTCTCTAGTTAAATGCGTAAAATTCACAAAGTCAACACCTCTCTCAACAAGGTTGAAACCCCTATCCAAGGTTCCGTAAACATTTAAATCTCCTGGGAAAACTATCAAGTATTCAGTTCTTGAAAGCTTTATAGAAACCTCTCTAAACGTTGCGTTAAAATTTAAAGAATAGTTAAACCCGTTAATAACTGTTGGGATTTCAAAAATCTTTTTAAAACCAGGCTCAGCGTTCGCTGCTATGCGGTACTCGTTAAGAATGAGATCTCCCAGTGATTGCATGTGCAATAATAACTCGCTCTTCTGGTTTTCTTTAAGCTTGTAAGCCATTGCTGAAACAAGCATTGTCATGCCTAACAAGACTGTAGCTATCAAGATTGAAAACTCTATAGCTGCTTGTGCTTTCTTAACACGCATTTTTTAACAAAGCTTTCCTTGTTTTTTAACTAACCTTTGATATTTTAACATTGTTAGCAATAGCTTCAATTCGTATCTTGTTATAACCAACTTCTAAGTCTAAATTACACCTAACCCCTCCTGGCGAAGACCTGCAATCATTCGTTGTGATATTGTCAGGACTGAAAAACACAACTTCTGAAACGCCGTTATAACTGTCATATTGAAACACTAATTCCTCATGGTTTAATATAAAAGCTTGCTTGAACGTTTTAGGAAGTTCAACTTCTAACGTAGTCCTAGCAGGCTCTCCGTTAGCAGCTACAAGGCTTGCAGCGCTAACGATTTTAGAACCAATTTCATACAAGCTTCTAGAAGTAGCTGCTTGTTCATGAAACTTTGTGTAAACATAAAACAAGTAAATACCAGGGATTATGAGAACGATAGCTACAGTAACCACTATCAAATACTCCATAGAAACCTGTGCAAACCTCTTTTTTCGCAATTGTAACATAACAAGCATTCATAAAACTTACGTGTTTATAAAATTTATTGTTTTTGCAAAAACAGTGACAAATCTAATTTAGCAAAGCATTAACAAAATCTTCAGGATTAAAAGCTTGTAAAGCATCATAATCCTGGCCAACACCCAGAAATATTAACGGTTTTTGAGTGACATAACTAGTGCTTAAAACAGCACCACCCTTGTCATCAACATCAGCTTTCGCTAAAATGATGGCGTCAATGCCTATCATTTCATTAAAAATCCTTGCTTGTTCTAAGCAATCATTACCAGTGATTGCTTCTCCAACGAAAATCTTTAAATCAGGCTTGTTAACCCTAACAATCTTTGCAAGCTCTTGCATTAAATCCGTATTGCTGTGCAACCTTCCAGCAGTGTCAATGATAACAACATTTAAATGCTTAGCCTTAGCATGCTTCACAGCGTCAAAAGCCACAGCTGCAGGATCACTACCATAATGATGCTTTATCACAGGCACTTGCAACTTCTTACCATGCAATTCTAGCTGTTCAATGCTTGCAGCTCTAAACGTGTCAGCAGCTGCCAGCACAGGTTTCAAACCATGATCTTTAAAGAACTTTGCAAGCTTTGCAGCTGTTGTTGTCTTTCCACTACCATTAACGCCTAGCAATAAGATAATGAAAGGTTCTCCCTCAGCATTTTTTTGTTTAACCATTGCTAACAATTCTTCAGGATTCAACCGCGTTTTAAACAAAGCTTTAACAGACTCCATC